>CALGLM010000369.1 GCA_937930275.1 uncultured Ignavibacteria bacterium | reverse complement strand
CTCGTTTTGCATTATATTTAATCACTTTTACATTAATAAAAATATTTGAGAGGTTGGGCTTTATTAAAAATCAATCAATCTTTATTGATGAAAGTATTGAATTGTTAAAAAATAAAGCAAAGATTTATCAAGAAACAACATCGTTACCGTTAAACTTGGCATTAAATTTAACCGGATTTACGCCATTAATTTATGGTGCTTACGAATTTAATAATTCGTTAGCTAATAGAATAAAAGGTCAATTTAACGAAAACTCTAAAATGCATGCATTTTTTAATCTTTTACCAGAAATGAATCATAATGAGATAATTGGTTGGGAAACATATTCCGAAACAATATGTCGATTAAAAGTATTGTATTTAATGGATGTAGATATGCACCAACGAATAAAAGTTAGATTTAATGTTTTAGAAAAATTGTTGTTAGAAAAAGGAGCGGAAATTATTAAATTAGAAAGTAGCGAAAAGAATTTTGGACTTCGTTTGATAGATCAAATTTATCTTTGTGATTGGATGACATATTATTTGGCATTAAACCGTAAGAAAGATCCGGCAGAAATTGACTATATTAATCATTTGAAGCAAGAATTATCTAAAATTTAATAGAAAAAGAAAAAAATAAATCATTTGCTTAATTATTTTGTTTGAAAAAAAGCAATTTAGTTATATTTTTGTGCACTTAATTAAAAAAAAATCGGTTATAATTCATAATCTGTATTTGAATATTTCTAAAAACTTGATTATGAAATATTTTTTTTGTATTTTAATTATTTGAGTTTTTTATAAAATGATAATTAAGTTTACAAATTACTTAGACGGAATTCATGAGTTTCGTTTTGATTCCACTGCCAAAGAACTTGGATTGCCGGAAGAGTTTTATAAAGGAGTTCAAGTTGATGTAGTGATGGATAAATCTATACATCAACTTGTATTGGATTGTAAACTAAAGACAAGTGCTCTTTTAAATTGTGATAGATGTACAGAACCATTTGATTTAAACATATTTACAGAGTTTAGGCTTGTTTATTTGTTTAAATCGAGAAGTGATGACGAAGGTGAAAATTTAAATTTAATTTATCTTTCACCTGACGATACAAAAATAAATATTACTGAAGAAGTAAAAGAATATTGTATGCTCTCAATTCCTTTAAAATTGCTTTGTAAAGAGGATTGTAAAGGATTATGCACTATTTGCGGAATCAATCTTAACATAGAATCATGTGATTGTAAAAGAGAGAAAAGCAACCCTATATGGGAAAAATTGAATAAGTTAAAAGAATAATAAAGTAAAAGGTAGAAATATGCCAAATCCAAAACGTAGAATGTCGAAAAGCAGAAGAGACAAAAGAAGAGCTAATTATAAAGCAACTGCTCCTACTTTAGGAAAATGTTCAAACTGCGGTGAATTGAAATTAAGCCATAGAGCATGCCCAAGCTGCGGTCAATATTCGGGCAAATCGATGTTTGTTCCTGAAGCATAAGTTTAACTGCACTCGAGGATAGTTCTGAAAAGCAGAATTGTTATTGATACTATGGGGGGTGATAATGCACCCTTCAATGAAATATTGGGAGCAATTGATGCATTAAATGCCAAACAGGATTTAGAAATTATACTTGTTGGTGTTAAAGATGTAATTGAAAAAGAATTAAAAAAACATCAATTTGCTTCCGATCGTTTAAGCATTATACATGCCGATGAAATAATAGATATGCATGACGTACCTGTAAATGCGGTACGTACTAAAAAAAACTCATCGTTAGTTATAGGCGCAAACCTAATAAAAGATAATAAAGCAGATGCTTTAGTTAGTGCCGGAAATACCGGAGCAGTTTTAGCAGCATCTACTCTTATTATCGGAAGAATTCCGGGTTGCGGTCGTCCCACAATAGGTGCTTCTTTTCCCACGTCAACTTCTAAAGTATGTCAAGTTTTTGATGTTGGTGCCAGTGTTGATTCAAAACCAAATCACCTTTTAGAATATGCAATAATGGGTACTGTTTTTGCAACAGAAATGTATTCTATTAAAAACCCTACTATTGGGCTGCTTAGTGTTGGTGAAGAAGAGACAAAAGGTAACGAAGTTACTTTTGCCGCTCATAAACTTTTAAGCGAATCAGGGCTTAATTTTATTGGTAATGTTGAAGGTCGAGACGTATTAAACGGTAAAGTAGATATTATTGTTTGTGACGGATTTGTCGGCAATATAATTCTAAAATTCGGCGAAAGCTTTTTGCATTTCCTAAAAGTTCGGTTAAAATTAGTTGCTGAAAAAAGTTTGATTAATAAATTAAAAATTGGTTTAGTTCGAGGTCTTGTTAAAGAAGCCTTAAGTGATGTTGACTATCAAACTCATGGTGGTGTTCCTTTGCTTGGAATAAAAGGCGTCTCAATAATCGGTCACGGGTCTTCATCTCCTTTGGCAATTAAAAATATGATTTTGCGTGCCAAAGAAATGTTGGATAAGGAATTGATTACTAAATTTAAGGAATCTTTTGAAAAATATGGAAAATAAATTGACTGCTAAAATTACCGGTGTCGGAATGTATATTCCGGAAAAAGTTTTAGATAATAAATATTTTGAAACTTTAGTTGATACAAGTGATGAATGGATAATGACAAGAACCGGTATCAAAGAAAGAAGAATGCTTGAAAACGGTGCAACAAGTACTTTGGCTACTCTGGCAGCTAAAGATTTGATAGAAAAACACAATATTGATCCGCTTACTATTGATGTAATTATAGTTGCTACTGTTACACCGGATATGTTTTTTCCTGCTACTGCTTGTTTAGTACAAGATAATATCGGAGCAAAAAATGCATGGGGTTTTGATTTTTCTGCAGCTTGTAGTGGCTTTCTATTTGCGTTAGAAACAGGTGCAAATCTTATTCAAAGCGGAAAATATAAAAAAGTTTTGGTTATAGGTGCCGATAAAATGAGTAGTATAACTGATTATACAGATAGAAATACTTGTATTCTATTCGGTGATGCCGGCTCGGCAGTTTTATTAGAACCTGATTATGAAGGTTACGGAGTAATAGATTCTTTACTACACGTTGACGGTAGCGGTAAAGATTACTTGAACATGAAAGGCGGCGGAAGTTTAAATCCCCCTTCACATGACACTGTTAACAATAAAATGCATTATATCTATCAAGACGGAAAAGCTGTTTTTAAAGTTGCTGTTAAAGGAATGGCAGATATATCTGTTGAAATTATGAATAAAAACAATCTAAAATCTGAAGATGTTGCTTATTTAGTTCCTCATCAGGCAAATTTAAGAATAATTTCTGCCACAGCAGAACGCATGGGAATAAAAAGCGATCAGGTTATGATAAATATTCATAAATATGGCAATACTACTGCTGCTACTATTCCGTTATGTTTAACTGAATTTTATAGAGACGGAAAGTTAAAGAAAGGTGATAATTTAGTTCTTGCAGCATTTGGTGCTGGATTTACATGGGGTTCTATTTTATTAAAATGGAGTCTTGAATAATGAGCAAAAAAGCATTTATTTTTCCGGGTCAAGGATCTCAATTTGTCGGCATGGCAAAAGATCTTTTTGATAATTCGGTTGAAGTCAGAGAAATGGTCAAAACTGCAGACGATGCTATCGGAATCTCTTTATCTCAGATAATGTTTAACGGTCCTGAGGATGCATTAAAACAAACTGATGTTACACAACCTTCAATTTTTTTGCATAGTGTTGTTGCTTTTAGTTTGATTAGATTGCTTGAACCGGATGTGGTTGCAGGACATTCGCTTGGTGAGTATTCAGCATTAGTTGCAGCAAAATCTCTTCAGTTTTATGACGCCGTAAAATTAGTAAGAGTTAGAGGCGAAGCTATGTTACAAGCCGGTATTGAACAACCCGGTACTATGGCTGCTATTGTTGGTTTAGAAAGTTCTAAACTTGATGAGATTTGTCTCTTGGCTTCTGAAAGAGGAATTGTTCAGGCAGCTAATTATAATTCACCGGGGCAAATTGTAATTTCAGGTTCTGTTGAAGGCGTTAAATATGCAATGGAACTATGTAAATCGGGCGGTGCTAAACTTGTTAAAGAGCTTGTTGTAAGCGGCGCATTCCATTCGCCTTTAATGAGTAGTGCTAAAGATCGTTTAGTTAATCAAATTAATAATACTCCGTTTTTTGATTCTAAAATTCCTGTTTATGCAAATGTAACCGCAAAACCTACTTATAAAGCCGATGAAATTAAAGATTTACTTGTTCAACAGCTTACGAAGCCTGTTAGATGGGAAGAGACTATTAAAAATATGGTTGCAGACGGAATAGAAGAGTTTTATGAGATTGGACCAGGTAAAGTGTTACAAGGTTTAGTTAAACGTATTGCACCCGAAGCTAAAGTATTTGGGATTGATAAATATTCCGAGCTTGAAAAATATTTATAAAAATGCGCTTAATTTCAGGTTATTATATTGATACTTTGATATTTGATTATCAATTTGTGAAAAGTTGCAATATTGATAAGTGCTATGGTGAGTGTTGTTATAACGGAGTATATGCAGATAGAGGTGAAGCAGAATTCATTTTATCGGTACAAAATAAATTAATTGAAATTATGGATGATTCGCAAACTAAAGATTCAAACTTATGGTTTGAATCTGCAGTAGAAGACACCGATTATGAATCAGGGTTTTGTCAAGGTACTAATACATATAACAATAAATGTGTATTTTTAGATAAGGTAGGCTTTTGTTCTTTACAAAAATTAGCTTTAAAAGAAAACTTAGATAAGTGGTATTTTAAACCAAAATATTGTATATTATACCCTTTAACTTTTGTTAATAAAATTATTTCGGTTGATACCGAGAATTTGGATTGTCATTTTAACTGTAATAATTTTAATTCCAAAAAAGTTTCGATTATAGAAGCATGTAAAGAAGAATTGAAATATATTTTAGGAGATGAAGGATTTAAGGAATTATTAGAGTATCAAAAAGAGTATTTTGAATCAAAAATTACGGAGAAAGTATTTTGATATTAAAAGATAAAAGAGCAATTGTTACCGGAGGAAGGAGAGGAATAGGTAAAGCAATTGTTAAGGAATTATTACTTAATGGTTGTAATGTCGTTTTTACTGATATAGTTTTCCAAGATGATAATCCGGAAGCTGAAGCAAATGCGATGTTGGAAGAATTTGGAATTAAAGATGTTAAACTTTTTGGTTTTAAAGCAGATGCATCTTCATTAACTGATGCTCAAGCTACGGTTGATTTTGCCGTTGAAAAATTAGGAGGATTAGACTTTTTAGTAAATAATGCCGGAATTACCCGAGATAATTTACTGATTAGAATGTCTGAAGATGAATTTGATAAAGTTATAAATGCTAATTTAAAGAGTGTATTTAATTATACAAAATGTGCCGTTCGTCCTATGATGACACAAAGATACGGAAAAATTGTTAATATAGCGTCCGTTGTGGGTATTATGGGAAACCCGGGCCAGGCAAATTATGTAGCTTCAAAGGCAGGTGTAATTGGTATTACAAAATCTAATGCCAAAGAATTTGCATCAAGAAACATAAATATTAATGCAGTTGCTCCCGGTTTTATTGAAACGGAAATGACAAACAAATTGAACGAAAAACAAAAAGAAGCAATGCTAAGTATAGTACCCTTAAAAAGAATGGGAAAACCTGAAGACGTTGCAAGAGTCGTAAAATTCTTATTAAGTCCTGATTCGGATTATCTTACAGGTCAAGTTATTCCGATTGACGGCGGAATGGTAATGTAATTAACTAAACAATCAACAAATAAAAAAAGGTGATACAATGGATGTTGAAGCAAAAGTAAAAGAAATCATTATGGAAAAACTCGGTGTTGAAGAATCTCAAGTAGTTCCCGAAGCTTCGTTTACAAACGATTTAGGAGCTGATTCATTAGATACAGTAGAGTTGATTATGGGTTTCGAACAGAGTTTTGGTATTCAAATCCCTGAAAATGAAGCCGAAAAAATTGCTACTGTCGGCGATGCAGTTAACTTATTAAAAGCAAAATTAGGTTAATGCTTAATAGTACAATTTATAATACAAGACCACGACTTTTGTCGTGGTCGTGCATTTATCCAACCGGAGAATTAATTTATGAATAAACGCAGGGTTGTTATTACCGGCATAGGTACTGTAAATCCTATTGGAAATAATAAACAAGAGTTTTTTGAAGGTTTACAAGAAGGGCGTAACGGTGCGGGATTATTAACAAAGTTTGATACAACCGAATTTGATACAAAATTTGGTTGTGAAGTGAAAAATTTTGATCCTACAGTATATATTGATAAAAAAAGTATTCGTAGAATGGATCCTTATACTATTTTTGCGGTTTGTTCTGCAAAAATGGCTGTTGATGACGCCAATATTGATCTTGAAACTATCAATAAAGAAAGAGTAGGAGTAGTGTTTGGTAGCGGAATCGGCGGAATGGATACTTTTGAAAAGCAGCATGATGCTTTTGCTAAAGGCGGTCCAAAAATGATTAGTCCGTTTTTTGTTCCTATGATGATTTCGGATATAGCTGCCGGACAAATATCAATTCAATTTGGATTTAAAGGTCCAAATTATGCTACAACCAGTGCTTGTGCTACTTCATCTCATGCAATTGCAGATGCTTTTATGCTTATTCAGCGTGGATCGGCAGATATGATGTTAACCGGCGGAAGCGAAGCATCGTTAACAAGAATGTCGCTCGGTGGTTTTAATGCATTGCGAGCTATATCTACCTGGAATGATAGGTATATGGAAGCTTCACGTCCGTTTGATAAAGACCGAAATGGTTTTGTTATGGCGGAAGGCGGTGCTACTTTAGTATTAGAAGAATTAGAACATGCAAAAGCCCGCGGAGCAAAAATTTATGCCGAATTAGTTGGATGCGGATTATCGGGAGATGCTTATCATTTAACTGCGCCTGCTCCAAACGGCGAAGGTGCTGTGCGATCAATGCGTGAAGCGTTAAGAGATGCAGGAATAAATCCCGAAGACATAGACTATATTAATGCACATGGTACTTCAACTGAATTAAACGATATTAACGAAACTAAAGCAATAAAAACAGTTTTTGGCGAACATGCATATAAAGTTGCAGTAAGTTCTACAAAGTCGATGACAGGACATCTTTTAGGAGCCGCCGGTGCAGTTGAAGCAATTGCTTCTATTTTTGCTATTCAAAAACAATTAGTGCCTCCTACAATTAACTTAGATGAACCTGATCCTGAATGTGATTTAAATTATACTCCAAAAGTTGCGGTCAGTCGTAAAATTGAGTATGTATTAAGTAATACTTTCGGATTTGGCGGACATAATGCTACTTTAATATTCAAAAGGTTTGCCGAATAGATTTCAATGTATCTTAAACATCTCCTTCAATTTTTCTTAAAAAAACGAAACTCTTATAAAGGATTACCTTCCTACTATAAGAGTTTTGATTTATTATCTTTAGAAAAATTGCTTGGATATAAGATATACAATCCTTTTATATATATGCAGGCTTTTTCTCATAAATCGTTTGGTGAATTTGCATATAACCATTTGCGAAGTAATGAAAGGTTAGAGTTTTTAGGAGATTCTGTCTTAAATCTTGTTGTTAGTGAATCTCTTTATTTACGTTTGCCTCATCAAGAAGAAGGTACACTTACAAAAATACGCGCTAATATGGTTAAAAAAGAAGCTTTGACGGAAGTTGCTGAAAAACTTAAATTGATCAATTTTTTAATTTATGATAAAAAACTAATTAACGATAGTGATGAAGGAATAAAAACTATTACAAGCGATGCTGTCGAGGCATTTATAGGAGCAATATTTCTTGATAGAGGTTTTGAGGAAGCAAAAAAGTTTATTCTTAATTATATCGTTTTACCTAATCTCGGACAAAGTTCATCTTTTATAGATACAAATTTTAAGGGTCAGTTATTAGAGTTTGTTCATTCTAAAAAATTACCTGTTCCTACTTATAAAGTTGTAAAAGAAGAAGGACCGGAACACGATAAAAGATTTACTATAGACGTTTATCTTAATGAAGAAAAATTTGGCAGCGGGTTTGGAAAAACAAAAAAAGCTGCCGAACAATTAGCAGCAGAAGAGGCATTAAATCAATTAAAAAACGAGAAGAAATTAATTCTTAGTTAATTTCTATATTTTGTTTTAAGTATAAATTTTGTATATTTATTTATTGTTTTTTACATATTATTCGGAACGTGGCGCAGCCCGGTAGCGTACTTGAATGGGGTTCAAGTGGTCGTGGGTTCAAATCCCACCGTTCCGACAAAACATATAAGGTACCGTGTGTACCTTTTTTATTATACAAAATAAATTCCCTTTCAATTATGAATAATTTTACTGACAAGCCCAAAGAATATTGCGGAATATTCGGTATTTTCAAATCACAAAATGCAGCTGTTAATACATACTATGGATTACATGCACTTCAGCATAGAGGTCAAGAAGCTTCCGGAATTGTTACAAATTCGTTAAATGAAAACGGCAAAAGTGTTTTTAACATTTTTAAAGGATTTGGACTTGTTAACGAGGTTTTTGCAGATGCAAAGATATTTGATGAACACTTGCAAGGGTTTTCCGCAATCGGGCACAATAGATATTCAACTACCGGTTCTTCAGAATCAAAAAAGAATATTCAGCCATTTTTAGTAAATTATAGAATGGGGAATTTGGCTGTTGCGCATAACGGAAATTTAACAAATGCAAAAAAACTAAGAGATGAATTAGTCGAAGACGGATCAATATTTCAGACAACAAGTGATTCAGAAGTAATTTTACATTTAATTGCCAAAAGCAGATATGAAAAACAAATAGACCAAGTGAAAGAAGCTTTAAGCAAAATTGAAGGAGCATATTGTTTTGTAATTTTAACAGACGACAAATTAATAGCGGCACGTGATCCGTACGGCTTTAGACCGCTATGTATTGGAAAATACAACGGGTCATATATTATTGCATCGGAAACTTGTGCTTTGGATATTCTTGGCGCAGAATATGTTCGCGATGTATTACCGGGTGAAATAGTTGTAATTGATGATGAAGTATTGAAGACAAAAGTAATTAAAAGTTGCTTTTTTGCAGAAAAAAGGGACGCAAAACATTGTATATTTGAATATATTTACTTCAGCCGTCCGGATAGTAAAATATTTGGTACAAGCGTAGATAAAATAAGAAGAAAGTTGGGCAAAGTATTAGCCGACAAGTATGAAGTTCGAGACCCGGACGGTGAGAAAGTGATTGTTATTAGCGTTCCGGATAGCTCTAATACTGCTGCAATCGGATACCAAAACCAACTTGATAAAAAGGGGATTCCGTCAAAACTTGAAATTGGTCTGATAAGAAGTCATTATATTGGCAGAACGTTTATTTTACCGGGACAACAAAAAAGAGAAATTGGCGTTAGAATTAAATTTAATACTGTAAAAGGTGTATTGGAAAATAAAACAGTTGTTCTTATTGATGATAGTATTGTACGCGGAACTACTTCAAAGCAATTAATAAGTTTAATTAGAGAGGCCAAACCAAAATCAATTCATTTCCGTGTTTCTTCGGCCCCCATTTTATTTCCTTGTTATTATGGAATGGATTTCCCTTCAAAGGATGAATTAATTGCTAATATTTATAATAATAACGTTAATAGAATTGCCGAATATTTAGGTGTAGATTCTTTGGCTTATATGACTATTGATGATATGCTGGAAGCAATGGTTGATCATAATAAATGTGATTTTTGTACGGCTTGTTTTTCAGGAATCTATCCTACTATAATAGATAATAATTTTAACAAATTACAAAATGAAGTGTAGTATGATAAAAAAAATCTGGTTAATAGTTTTGGTCTATTCAGGGTTATTTGCCCAAAGCGGTTTTTTTGTGAAATTTAGAGAAAATGTATCAAATGTTGAAATTGACAAAACAAATCAAAAAATTGTTCAAAAAGTACTAAAAGAATCGAGTAATACTACTAACAAAGGAATTTCTTTAAAATTAAAACCATTAAATCAGTATTACTTTGAAAAAGGGATTGAAATAGGTAAAATATTTTTTGTGGATTTTAATGATACATTATTAAATAATAAAGCAAAAGAGAATTATTCTGATCTAACTGAAATAGAATATACTCAAAATAATAATATTTACAAGTTAGATTATGTACCTAACGATGAATATGTAAATAAACAATGGGCTTTAAATACTACTAAAGCATTTGAAGCCTGGGATATTACTAAAGGTAGTAAAAATGTATTAATAGCAATTATAGATACAGGTATTGATTATTTACATCCGGATTTAAACAAAAATTTATACGTAAATGAAGCGGAAGATTTAAATAAAAACGGAGTACTTGATTCCGAAGATATTAATGGAATTGATGATGATAACAATGGATTTACAGATGATGTAATAGGATGGGATTTTACGGATAGAGTCGGATTCCCGTTTTCTTCTACCGGAGGTGATTATATTGATTGGGACAATAATCCTATGGATGAATACGGACACGGTACATGGGTTGCAGGTGTAATAGGAGCAGTATCCAATAATGGAGAAGGAATTACCGGATTAGTACCTAATACAAGCATGCTTAATATAAGGGCTTTTGACCCGACCGGTAACGGTGAAGAAGATGATGCTGCAGCCGGCATTTTATATGCCGTTGAAATGGGAGCGAAAGTAATTAATATGAGTTTCGGAGATGTAAATTTTTCATTAGTACTTAGAGACGTAATAAGATTTGCATATGATAACGGTGTTGTTTTAATTGCAAGTGCAGGTAATTCATCATCAAATCAGCCTCACTATCCTTCAAGTTATCCCGAAGTAATTAGCTGCGGAGCAACTGATAATAACGATTATTTGGCTTCTTTCTCAAATACAGGTTCTACAATTGATTTAGTTGCACCGGGCGTAAATTTATATACAACCGATAGAAATAGCGGTTATAGAGAGTTTAGCGGTACTTCTTCATCTGCTCCTGTAGTAACTTCCGCTGCTGCATTATTATTAAGTTTAGAAAATTTTAATCCGGAAGAAATTAAACAAATATTAAAATCAACTGCTGTTGATTTAGGATCATCTGGTTGGGATGAAAAATTTGGAGCAGGACGAATTGATATACTTTCTGCAGTATCAATTAAAGCACCGGCAATTATTAAATTAAATTCTCCGAAACAGGATTTTTCGACAAATAGCGATACTTTAGTAATTAATGCTTCAGTACTATCAGGGTATTTTGATAGATATGAATTACAGTATGGGTACGGAATCAATCCGTCTGAATGGGTTACTTTAATAGGTAACGGAAAAAACCAATTTGTTAATCGCGATTTATATAAATTGGATTTAAAAAATTTAAATGATTCTGTTTATTGCGTAAAGCTAAAAGTTTATTTTAAAAATGGGTTAACTACGGAAGAAAGAGCAAATTTTTATATTATTCGTAATAGTGCCGAAATTAATTTATTAGCTTTAGCTCCTGCATTTTATGGGGATGTTTCGACAATTTTAGGGAGTTTATATACCAACGAATTATGCACTGCATTTATGCATTATAAAAGAGTAGGAGAAAGTGAATTTAAGGTAATTTCGTTAGACGGTTTTTCTACAAATAATATGTTTTACAAGCAGCTTCACTATGGTTTTATACCTTTAGACATAACATCACCAAATGAAACTTATGAAATATTTTTTGAAGCAAAAAACTTAGCGGGTAATTCATCTTACTTATACAATGACGGGAATTATTTTGTTGTTAAAACAGATAATCAAATTATTAATGAACCTAAAACTGTTTTAAGCTATTCATTACCGTACGGAAGACTTTCTGATAAATCTTATATTATAAACGGAATTAGTAATAAAACACTTTTTGAAAATAGTTATGATAATTCTTCAACATTAAAAATTTATAGTTTTGACGGAAACAAGTTTGTAAAAATTGATTCAATAAATAACCGTCAAGTTCCAAAATCTGTTGGCGACTTTAATAATAACGGAAAAACTGATTTTTTAAGTTATTTTTATCCGAAAGCGACTATTGACGAACAAAAAGATTTAAATTCGACAAAGTTTAGTCTAAAATTTGTAGATTCAACCGCAGTCTTTCGACCTATATTTGTAGAAGATATTAATAATGACCAAAATTATGAGTTACTTGCCTTAACTAATGATACTACAATATCAGTATTTAAAGTAACAAGTGATTTTAAGTTGGAATTGATTGACAAAGCATATAATTTTTCACCAAATTTATATGGAAATTACTATAAAAATTCTTTCGGATCACCAAGTGCGGTAATTTCAAACGGTGCTTCGGGAGAAAATGCTAAAGAGTTATGGTTAATAGACTCGGAAGGGGATATAGTTTGCTATTATATAAATGAAAACGGACAATTACAAAACGGTATTTCAATAACAACAGGGTTATTGGGATTGAAGAATTTACTTACAGCCGGTGATTTTGACGGTGACGGTCAAAATGATATTGCTGCTTTGCTCGAATCTGAGGATACTCCTTTCAAATTACTTTTAGTTTTTAACATAAAAAACTCAAAACTTAATGTAATAGCGGAACGTTTTTTTATTGATCCTTCTATTCAATTTTCCTCTTTGGGTATTAAGCCAAAAGCCAATGTGAAATTTGCAAAACTTTTTGACTCAAATAGAAAGCAATTGTTTGTTAATACATATCCATATTCATATATTTTTGACTATCGATTTAACAAAACCGAAGGGGTTTTATTTAATAAAAATAATGACGTAAAAGCTAACGAATATTATTACAACACTTTTGTTGATGATTTAAACTCAAACGGAATTAACGAGTTTTCATTGCCGGTAGATAATAAAATCGTATTTTATGAATTTGGCTCAACCACAAAGACTCCTTCGCCGGTGGTTCAAAAAGGATATAGTATGTCAGGTTCAAAAGCATTTATTAAATGGATGCCTACAGGATCCAAAACTTATATCTATAAAGGCCTATCAGAAGATAATATCTCTCTTTATGATTCTACATATTATGATTTCATAATTGATTCTAACCTAACGACAAATAACTACTATTTTTATAAGTTGCAGTCATATAATGCTAATAGTACAATTAAACTATCGGATCTAACAGAATCCATTGGAATTTATATACATGATAAAATTAATTATTCCGGGAAAAAAGTAATAAAAGGGAATAGCGTTGAAATTGAATTTAACGGAAAAATAAATACTGCGGTTTTAAATCTTGAATCTTTTAAGTTGAGTAACGGTGTTAGACCTTCATCAATTCTTGCTTCTTCTGAGAAATCATATATTATTAATTTTTCACCTTCATTGCAAAAGGGAAATTATACATTAATAGTAAATGATCTAATAGATTATTATGGCAGTCCGATTGATAATTTTAGTTTTGATTTTAATGTAGATGAAATTATAACTACAGAGAATTTTTATATTACAGAATATAATATATTGGAGCCTAAAGTTATTAGTATAAGTATGAATCTTGATATTGATAAAAGCACATTTTCTAAGGCTGAAAACTATTTAATTAATCCTTATAATAAAGTTCAAAAAGTAGATTTTATAGGAAATAATACTGTTGTAATATATTTAAATTATCCGGTAAAAAGCACAGGTGTTACGCATACAATTAAGTTAGAAAACGTTAAATCATCAATAGAAGCAGGCAATATTTTAATTTCGGAAGGTGCAGGTAGTTTTTTGGTATTATCAACAAATGCAGATAACTTGTCCGATATGTATGTTTACCCGAATCCGTTTAGTTTAAGTGAATCTGACGGGATGGTATATTTTGCAAATATTCCTATAAAAACTGATATAATTATTTTTGATATAAACGGTAATAGAATAGCAGAAATTAGTGAAAGAGATGGTAACGGAGGTACAACCTGGAATTTAACTGATTTAAAAGGAGATAAAGTTGGTTCTGGAGTATATTTATATCGAGCGGCAGTAATAGATGAGGGGAATAAAGAAATTGAAGTAAAATTAGGTAAATTTGCAATAACCAGATAAATCGGAGAATATTGATGAGTTTTTTCAAAAATTTAAATTTTGATAAATTAGTAAGCGGACTATCAAAGACTAAAGACAAATTAGTAACATTAGTAACCGAAACCATTACGGGTAAAGCTAAAGTTGATGAATCTACTCTTGATGAGTTGGAAGAAATATTAGTTACCTGTGATATAGGTTATGAAACTGCTTCCAGGGTAATTGAGAATGCGAGAAAAGAATTTAGGAAAGATAAAGAACGTAGCAAAGAAAATTTATTAAGTATTATTAAAAACGAGCTTAAAAACGTTTTAGTAAGTAACGAAAATATTAAAACTGAATTTGAACTTGTCGATAAATATAAACCTTTTGTAATACTAATAGTTGGTGTTAACGGTGCCGGAAAGACAACTACGATAGGGAAGTTAGCTCACAATTACAAACAAGCCGGTTTGAAGGTTGTAATTGGTTCTGCAGACACTTTTAGGGCAGCTGCAAACGAACAATTAGAAGTATGGGCAAAACGTGCCGGTGTAGAGATTATTATGAAAGCAGCAGGAAGTGACCCTTCATCCGTAGCTTTTGATACTTTGGCGGTTGCCAAAAAAGATAACGCTGATATTGTAATTATAGATACTGCAGGAAGACTTCACACAAAACATCATTTAATGGAAGAGCTAAAAAAGATTAAAAAAGTAATAGCTAAAGTGTTAGATTATGCTCCTAATGAAATATTTTTGGTTGTTGACGGTAATACCGGACAAAATGCTCTTATTCAAGCGCAAGAATTTGCAAAATATACTGAACTTTCCGGCTTGGTTGTAACTAAGTTGGACGGTACGGCGAAAGGAGGCGTTTTATTCCAAATTTCGGCACAGCAAAATATTCCCGTAAGATATATTGGAGTTGGTGAAGGAATTGAAGATCTTCAGACTTTTGATGCAGATAGTTATATAAATGCTTTATTTGGTAACTAATTATTCAAAAGGAGTTAATCATGTTTATGAAGAAACCAAAAAATAAAGTATTTGAGTATCAACCTCGTTTTTATAAACCGGAAGAAGACGAAACCGAACGCAGAAAACGAAAATTAAAATTTCGTTCTAATCAATCTTTAAAACGTAAAAATAAATCACCGATAATGTGGATTGTAATTATTGGTGTAGTTATTTTTGTATATCTAAAACTAATAGGGTATTTCAATTAGTTGTTTTTATAAGGTAAAAGGTAAAATGTTAATAAGTTAGCGCTTTATTTAGTTTACATAATATACATTATAAGACAATATAATGTATATTAATATTTAATTTATTATGTTTTTTTATTTATATTTCAATATCCTTTTGACCTAATAGCAATTCTTTTTGATAATGATTTAATATATCAATTCTATTTACTATGCCAATTAATTTATTATTTCCAATTTCTACAACCGGTAAATAATCAATATCGCTTGCTTCTAATAGATTTAAAGAAAAATCTGCCGTGCTATTTTTATTTACAGTCTTAATATTTTTAGTCATAAAATCTTCTGCTACTAAAAATTGAGAGATTGCGGCAGTCTCTTCGTTTAAGAGTGCCTCTCTAATATCTTCAAAAAATATTTGACCTACTACAAAATCATTATTATCGCAGACAATTAAGGAATTTAATTTAATACTTTTTATCTTATTAATTACAATCTCAAAAGGTGTAAAACTATTAACTGTTTCAAATTCTTTACTTATTAAATCACCCATGTATATCTTTTTTAAGATAGATACTTTTCGTCCATATATATCTATTTCTCTTCCTTCACGTGCAAATTTAATTGAGTATAAAGACCCTTTAAGAATTGACTTTGCAACTGTTGTGGATATAATAATTGTTAACATTAACGGCAAAATAATTTTGTAATTATTTGTCATCTCAAATGTCATTATTAAAGCCGTTAAAGAGGCATTTGTTGTGCCGGCTACTACTCCTGCCATTCCTACCATAGCATATGCGCCGGAAGGAGCTGCGTAGTTTGGAAATAAATAGTTTACTAAAAACCCGAATAATGATCCTAACATTGCGCCTGTCACCAAACTGGGAGCAAATGTACCTCCGTTTCCGCCTGATCCAATTGTTGCTGCGGTTGCGATTGGTTTAAAAATTAGAATACCAAAAAATGTTAATAAAATATCAGTCGAATACGGAACATTAAAATTAACATATGTAAAACCATATAATCCCGGTAAATATACTGCTAAAATGCCGACTATTAAACCACCTAATGCAGGTTTAATTATTGGATTTATTTTTTTTAATTTTGAAAAAATATCAGAAATTAAATAAAATACTTTTACAAAATAAACCGCAACTAATCCGCTTAATATACCTAAAAATATATAGAAAAATAATTCGATATTAGATATTAATTCATAAGGAGGAATTTTAAAAGCCGGTTCGTTTCCAATATAACTTCTTGATATTGCAGTAGCAAAGACCGATGCTATAATTATCGG
>CALGLM010000368.1 GCA_937930275.1 uncultured Ignavibacteria bacterium | reverse complement strand
GTGTTAAGCACGCCGCCAGCGTTCGTCCTGAGCCAGGATCAAACTCTCCGTTGTATCTTTTATATTTATTCAAATATCTTTTTTACAACTTTGAATTGTTTGTTTTTTCAAAAGCTTGCGTATTTTTTTCTTACCTCGTCTTTATTTTCCCTAAAGGTTTTCCTTTAGTCACTCACTTTTTCAAAGAACTTTATTTTCAAACAAGGATTGTAAACTTAACATTTTTTTTTGCCTTTGTCAAGGCTTTTCAAAATTTTTTTTACAATTTTTTGTTTTTCAGTATTTTTATGAACATTTTATCATGTCTTAAAAAAAGACAGACTCAAATATAAGGCTATTTTTTAACCTGCGCAAGTAAAAAATAATATTTTTTTAATTTTTTTTAGATTATTCTAAAAAATCTAATTTAATAACTGATATGTTATCAACCCCTCCTGCTTGTAAAGCACTGTTTACTAAATCAGCAGCACTTCCGTCATCATTTAAAATATCTTCAATAACGTCATCGTCCAGCATATCGGTTAATCCGTCACTGCATAATAAAACGATATCACCTGTTTCTATCTTATTAGTTAAGTTTGTAAAATCAATAAATACTCGCTCCCCTCCCCCAACTGCATTATATATAAGATGAGATGAACTTCTTGTATCGCCAAACATAGTTGAGTAAGAGTGATCTTTTGATAATTGTTTCAAAAATCCGTCTTTTAGTCTATATAGCCTGCTATCTCCCGCATTAATCGAATAAAAATTTCCCATATAAATAACAAACCCTATAAAAGTTGACCCCATTCCGTATTTATTAGGGTCTTTAATGCCTTCTTGTACTAATAGATTGTGTATTCTTTTAATTTCCGTATCAAAATAAGCCTTAAGCTCGTATTCCGAAAAAACGTTTGGTTCTCTAAATATATTAGTAATTGTACTTTCAAGTTGAGTTAACAATATTTCGCTGGCAAGCTCGCCTGCGTTGTGTCCCCCCATACCGTCAGCTACTGCAAACATTATTTTCGTTTTATTAAAATCAACCGATAAACTATAATTATGTTTATCATCTCTTATAAATCTGGCACCGTCAAAAATAAAATCTTCATTATTTTTACGTACCAAACCAACATTACTTATTGAATCAATATTTATTATCATTAAAACCTCTGCAGTAAAAACTATTATAACCTGAATGTCCTATCTGCGTCAAAATTTGAATTATTATTAGTCGGAAGTGCTGCAATTTGCACAAAAAACTCGATATTTGCAAATACAACAAAGGTCTTATCTTTAATAGGTACCGGTACATTCGGAATTAAAAGCTGCCCTTGGTATTTAGTACCGTTACTGCTTCCCAAATCGGTAATTACCCAGCCAACTTGGTTATTATAATTAAATTGTGCATGCCTTCCTGAAATTTGATTAAAACTTCCGAAAATATTTACGTAGTTTCCCGCCTTACGTCCTATTATCTCTCCGTCATTTATTTGCAATGTGGCATTAATTGCTTTGTTAATTATCACGCATTGCGGTATGCCGGATACAGTTACATTATTTAAGCCGGGTACTGTTGTTGCATATCCCGCATTTATAGTATTTGTAGGAACTCTTTGTGTAGTATCTACCTGCTGCTTATTTGCAACAAAATTATTATTTGGTGCATTTTGCAAAACAGTAGGATTAGAAATGTTGGCACTTGTATTTGTACTTGGCAAAGGAGTATTATTTGGAACTTGAGTAGTTTGCTGCTGAAAATTTCCGTTAAAACTTGCAGCCGGACTACTTGTGACGTTAGTTTGGGTGGTTGTTTTATCTTTAGCAGATATTAACTTTCCTCCGTCATCCGTACACCTTTTACCTTTTCCGGGTTTACCGCATTTTTCACAAATCAACAGTTCTTCACCGCATTGATCACAAAAAAATGAATCGTGTTCTATATCAGCTTTACAATATGCACAAATCATAATGTTATTTCCTCTTCACTAATTTCATTAATCCCTTTTTGCTTACATCTTTCTACGATTTTTTCGGCAATTTCTTTAACTTTTTTTGAATTATTTATATTGTTTGCACTTATAAAGAACTTAAAACTTGTTTCCGTTGCTTCGCTTAATTTTAATCTGGCTACATTAAACTGCTTAATAAATAACTGATAAATTTCAATTGCAGTATAATCGGGGAAATATAAAGCTCTAACAAAATGAGGCTGAGTTATATAAAACTCGCGCTGCATAAATAATTCAGTTTCATTTTTGTTACCGGCTAATATCATAAAAAACTTTCCGGCATCTTCAACTAATTTTTGTTTAAGTTTATCCCGCGCACTTTGTTCGGCGTAAGTAGGCTCTTTTGAAGTTAGCTCGTAAGCATTACTAAAGAAAATCAATTTTCCGTACGAATCTTCAATTGTTTTTGAAACAAGTGCTTCTGATTGACCTAAATATTTACCTACAAAATCAGCTTTTCTTTTTATAACCAAATCACTATGCTCTAATATCCCATAACTTTTTAGCAACTTAGCATATAATTTTGCAACCGTAGTTTTTCCCGTACCTTCATTTCCTATAAATATCAAATTTGGATTAAAACGCGATTTAATGCCAAGCTTTGCTTCTTTTTCTTTTTCCATTTCAAGCAGACGGGCAAGTTGACCAATAAACGTTTTGACTTCGGTTAAGCCTACCAATTCGTTTAATTCATTTAATACATCTTGCGTAGTTAGTTCTTTTTCTTCGGCTGCATTATCAATTTTTTTGATTTTAAACGGTTCTAAAAATTTATTTTTAATATATAAAAAATCATTCGTCATAAATTCATTCATTTTTTCTTTATCCCCGGATAAAACTAAACCAAATTTATCACAGTCGTTAACTAATCTTTCAATTAGTACGTTAAATGCTTCTTTACCGTTAAAATCAAAAGTTTCGGAAATTAGGTTTTGAGTCTCTTCTACACATAAAATACCGCCCAATGCTTCATCAACAGTTTTGTTTACAATCCCCGAAGCTTGCCCAATATACTCACCTTTTAAATTTACTGCGGTAATATATTTTACATCAGCCGAATGTAAAATATCATACTTATATAGTACTTCAGCATAATATTCAACAAACAGCTTTTTAGTTTCTTCGTCTTCTGTAAAAACCACTAAATTTTTAACCTTGCCTTTAATTTCTTCGTCGGTAAGCAAGCCGTTTTTATATTTAGAATAAGTTTCTTCAATTTCCTTTAAAAATTTAATTAAATTAGGATGTGATTTTAACTTTTCTTCATAATTTAAATTGTTTGAAGCTTCTAAATTATTTCCGTTTTGTTCAGTAGAATTATTAATATCGGAATTTAATTTAGTATTTATATCTTCCAAGCTTATTTCCGGCAAAGGTTGTCCCAATTTTTCCAATAAACTGCCGTAATTTTCGGGATATGAAACATAATCACCCGTAATATCGCCAAACGAAAGAACTTTTAACAGCCTTCTATCAAACCCTTCCATTTTTAATTGTTTTGCTAAACGTGCACCTTGTCTTTGTATTGATTTTTCAAATATATTTCTAACTTCTCTGGCATTTCCAAAGTTTTTATCTCTTTTAGCATAGATATTTTCAAAATAAGATTTAAGTTTTTCTTCAGCCGTTAAATCCAAAATCAACTTTTTCTTTTTAACATTTCGCATGAAAATATCTTCAAGCTCTTCGGCAGTATAATCGGTAAAATCTATATGTTTTGTAAAGCGGCTTGCTAATCCCGGATTCATATCTAAAAATGAATTCATTTGGTTTGTATAACCTGCCACAATACAAATAAACTTACCTCTATCATCTTCCATTCGTTTTAATAAAATATCAATAGCCTGTTTTCCAAAGTCGTTCCCACCTCCGCTTGCCAAAGTATAAGCTTCGTCAATAAATAAAATTCCGCCTAATGCACTATCAATAGCTCTATTTGTTTTAGGTTCGGTTTGACCTACCCACTGTCCTACTAATCCGCTTCTATCAACTTCTACTACTTGCCCTTGAGGTAAAAGACCTATTGATTTAAATATTTGTCCTATTAAACGAGCAACCGTAGTTTTTCCGGTTCCCGGGTTACCCGTAAACACAAAATGTATATTTAATTTTGTCTCGTCTCCCCCTTCTTTTGCTCTTTCTTTTTCTACGGCAAGATAATCTATTAAACCGGTAAGCTCGTTCTTAATATTTTGCATTCCGGTAAGCTCGTTTAATTCTTTAAGAATTTCATCGATATTCATCGATTTTGTACCGTCACTCGGTAAATCATCTTTTGTAATTGTACATAAAATTTCATCTGTACATTCTTCAATAGGAATTTTTGAAACTCGTTCGGATTGCTTTGCAACAAGTGAGTCAAATAACTTTCTAACTTCTCTTGCATTTGCAAAATCTTTGCTTTTGGATGTAACCATTCCGACAATTTTTTTCTTTATTTCTTCTAAAGCCGTTTCTTCTAATTTATATTTTTTCTTTTTGGACATTCCTAAAAGAATTTCAAACAATTCGTCGGCAGTGTAATCATCAATATGCAAATATCTATCAAATCTACTTTTCATTCCGGGGTTTGTATCTAAAAAGTCATTTATTTCTTTTTTATATCCGGCAGCTATTAAAACAAATTTACCTCTGTCGTCTTCCATTCTTTTCATTAATGTTTCAATAGCTTCTTTACCGTACGAATCGCCCCCTTTAAGCGGGTCTCCCGCTAAAGTATATGCTTCGTCAACAAATAAAATACCCCCCATCGCTTGTTCGCAAGCATCGTTTACCAGTTCGGGAGTTTTGCCCATAACAGAACTTACAAGCTTACTCTTATCAACTTCAATAACATGCCCTTTGGTTAAAAATCCTATTGATTTAAATACTTCACCAAGTTTTCTTGTAATTGTAGTTTTTCCCGTTCCCGGATTGCCGGTTAAAATAAAGTGCATTCCGAATTTTTCTGCTTCGGCTAAACCTCTGTTTACTCTTTCCTGCTGCATCTTTATTTGCAAAGCAATTTCTCTAACTGCTTTTTTAACACTTACCATTCCGGTAAATTCATCAAGTTCTTTCAAAATATCATCAAGTGATTTAATTTTAGCCTCAACTCCTTCAATATCTTCAAGCAGCAAATATTTCAATTCTTTTTCGTCGTAATCGGGTTGAGTAAAACGTTTGCTTAATCTATTCCCTTGTCGTTGTATTGATGCTTCAAAAATATTTCTAACTTCTCTTGCATTACCAAAATTTTTATCACGTGAAATATGAACACCCTTAAAGAATTTTAATAAATTTGTTTCGGCATTCTCGTCCAACAATAGTTCTTTTTTAGCAACCATTTTGCTAAATATTTCTACCATTTCTTCCGGTCCGTAGTCGGCAAAATGGATTTTTTTTGTAAACCTACTATTTAATCCGGGATTTGCATTTAAGAACTTTCTCATTTCGTTTGTGTAACCGGCAACTACAACAATAAATTTGCCTCTGTCGTCTTCCATTCTTTTTAACAGCTGATCAATTGCTTCTTTACCGTAATCAAAAGAAGCATCATCAGGCGATAGAGTATATGCCTCGTCAATAAACAAAATACCGCCCATTGCCGAATCAATTACTTGGTCGGTTTTAGGTGCTGTTGAACCGATTGTTGTACCTACTAATTTGCTTCTGTCGGTTTCAATTACATGTCCGCTCGGTAACAATCCCAATTGTTTAAACACTTTTCCAATTATTCTTGCAACAGTTGTTTTTCCAGTGCCCGGATTACCGGTAAATACAAAATGAATATTTAATGGAGTTGTAGTTCCTCCTTGTTCCTTTCTTTTCTTTTCGATATTTAAATAATTAACAAGATTTGCTATTTCGTCTTTTATTTCTTTCATACCGGTTAATTCGTTTAACTCGGTCATAATTTCTTTAACATCCAATTCTTTTGGTGCCTCGTAAGGTATATCTTCCGGTAGTATTGTTACTAATAATTCATCATCTTGTAAATTGGTTGAAATTTTACTAATTCTTTCGGCTTGTTTTGCCAATGTAGCTTCAAATAGCTTACGCATTTCCCTGCCGTTGCCAAAATCTTTATCACGATTATCATAAAGTTTTGTAATTGCTTTTTTTGCTATATCTTCAGCTTGTTCGGTAAGCACATATTTTTGCTTTTTGAAAAAGCCCTTATAAATAAGTAACAATTCATCAGGTTTATAGTCTTCAATATGTAAATATTTTGTAAACCTACTTTTTAACCCCGGATTTGTTTTAAGAAATCTTTCCATTTCCAATTTATATCCGGCAGCTATTAAAACAAATTTACCTCTGTCGTCTTCCATACGTTTCATTAATGCTTCAATTGCTTCTTTACCGTATTTATCAACATCATTTGTTTCGCTATAAGGAGTTAATGTATAAGCTTCGTCAACAAACAAAATTCCGCCCATCGCTTTATCAACAGCCGAACTTGTTAGCGGAGCAGTTTCGTTTGGGTACTGACTTACAATTTTTCCTCTATCAACTTCAACCACATGACCGCTATCAAGATACTCAATTGCTGCAAATATTTCACCCAGTTTTCGTGCAATTGTTGTTTTTCCGGTTCCGGGGTTACCTGTTAATACAATATGAACGCCTACCTTTTCTTCCTTTCCTATTCCGCGCTTTACACGTTCTTGCTGCATTGCAACTTGCTGAGCTATTTCCTTAACGGCAGCTTTAACAGTATCCATGCCTATATATTCTTCCATTTCGGCAATTACCTGCTCAACGCTTTTTTCTTCAGGAATATTTCCTTTTATATCTTCTTTACAAACTATATTATCATCATTACCCGATTTACTTACTCGGCTTAAATAATTTTTGAATATCTCTTCAGCCGTACCAACGGAAAAATGCCCGTTTCCAAAAGATTTGTCTTTAGTTTTAAATGCTTGCTTAAATAACACTTTTAAACGTTTGTCGGCATCTTCATTTAATGTTAAATTATATTTTGTTAATCGTTGAATGCAAATTTGATATAATTCGGTGGCAGTATATTCCGGTAGTTTAAATTTATATTCAAATCTATTTTTAATTGAAGGATTTTTTTCGATAAACTCTTCAAAGCCTTCGGGTAAACCGGCTAAAATAACAATAGGGTCCGTTCCAAACTTATCCATCTCGGAAAACAATTTATCTAACTGGTGTATATCGCCGGCAAAACCTCCGGGTACAAGTTTTTGAGCGTTATCTATAAATAAAATGCCCCCTTTTACTTTTTGGATATTATTTTGAAAATCTTTGGTATATTCGGGGTAATCTACCGCATCAATAATATCGGCTTTAGGTTTTGTAATAATTCCGTTTTTAAAGAATAAATCTTGTAATACGGTCGCAATTGTACTTTTACCTGTTCCGGCAGAACCTATTATTATAGTGTGCATACTAATCTTATGACCGGTTCCTCGGTTTTTTAATGCTGCAGAAATATTAATTAAGGACTGTATTTCGTTTTTAATATCTGCTAAACCTATTAACTGCTCTAAATCAGAAGCCGAATTTGATAAAATCCTTGTTCCGCATTTTTTACAAAATTTTGCTATATCTCTATTCGCCGTTCCGCAATTATCACAATTTAAAGCCATTATTTAATCCTCGTCAATTAAAATAAGTTTTTTACCCAAAGAACAATACTTTTTATTATTTCGCCTACTTTCGTAAAATACGGATCGTACTTAGCATCAAAGCTTAACAATAACATTAAAACGGTAAAGAAAACCAAAATAGGAATAACCGTTCTTTTTAATATATAAATTTTATCTTTTCTGCGTCTTACATGATAATCATTTAATAAAGATACTCTCGGGCTTTCAAATTTATCTTTATTGCTAAAAGCAAAAGCCAAAGGCTCCCACTCAAAAGTTAGTTTATCATTCATATCAAAAAGCTTAGTTTGAATTGCCTTTGAAGTATAACTATTTCCGTTCTTAAAGATATCATAAAGGGCGTATCCCAATAACACAAGCATTAATCCGCCTGTTATATAGTAGCTGGATACTACAAAGTAGAAGATATAATAAAGTACAATTCCTACAATTGCCCCTACAATAGGTCCTCCAATACATCCTGTAGATAGGTCGGAATCGCCTCCGGCAAAAGTGAATATTACTCCTAAAATACCAAAGATAAAATAATACCACCCCGGTAAAGCCCAAAATTTACCCGGTAAAAATTGATTTCCTCCGTCAGGATATACATACATAAATAAGAAATATGCCATTACAACAGGTAATGCCATTGCTATTCCTTGTCCTATAAAAAATCGCGTATCTAATGCTTTTTCTTTTTGTATATGTTTCGGTATCGAGTTTTTTGCATCTAAATATCGTTTTGTTAATTCGTTACTCGGACTAATTTTTTCTATAAAATCCATGTATTCTTTTAATTTATCTTCATAATCCCCTTTTTTGCTAAATTTTGCAAACGGGTCTTCATGATAAAACACGCTTATCCATGCATGGATTTTACTATCAAGATTTTTTAATTCTTTTTTAACAAAATCTTTTACCTTGCTGTTAGCATTTGCTAATTCATTTGGATTCTTAAATACTACTCCTTCTATTTCAAAAGCTACTTCTTTTCCCAATGCTCTTATAACACGCATTAATGCAATTTTTTCGTTATAAGGAAATAGTTTTCCCTTATGATTTTTAAAGTTAAAACTGTGTCTTGCCTGTGATAATTCCCAATCCCACTTTTTTGCCCAAGCATACATATGGAAATATGTAAAATCGTTTTTGAGAATTCCGGTATATTTATCAAAATTTTTCATAAATGCGGCGGCAACATCTTCTTTGGTTTTACAGTCGGTTCTATCCGTTGCAGTATATCCGTATCTATCATCAAATACATATGCAGCACCAACAACCATTGAGTCTTTATTTTTTGGACCAACTTGTTCGCGTAAATATTTTATTGCATCATAATAATAGTCGTTATCACCAAAACTTAACCAAGCTTCCAGTTCTCCGCTTTCAATAACAATTTTAGCCTTATCCATATAAGTAAAAAATACCGAGGCAAATCGTCTAAGGTCATCTCTTTGAATTTCTGTATATTCATTTCCGTTTTTATCTTTTGGATGATAAAAATAAAAAGGCATATCAGTGTTAAGATGGTACATAGCATACATTGTTGCCAATTGGGGGTTGTCTTCGTAATCTTCGTAATAACTATAAACAGAATCCGCAACATCGACATACCCTTTACTTTCAATATATAGATATAACGAATCGTTTCTATTTTGCAGCAATTCAACATATTCATCAAAATTGCTTTCAATAACAGTTCCTATTTCCGTAATCGTCTCACATTTTGTTCCGTCAACTGCTAAGTACGGTAGGTTTTTATTAAGTGCATAAATAGAGGCTTGAACGGCTGCTTTTTTATCGTCACTATATTCATCTTCGGCAATATCATCAATAATAGTTGCAAGTTTAACGTTCTTTGCTTTTTCCAACCATGCTTTAATTTTACCTCTAAATAAATACTTTTCAGCCATTTTTAAATCTTGCTGCATAAATTCAGCAAGTTGCTCCGGGTTAAAAGCAATTTTGTCGTCATCAAATGCAAACGGTTCGTAATCACTATAAATTACGTCTTTGTGAACAGGCACATCTTCCCCTTTCAACCATCGCGTACATTCGTCATATCCCCAGCGTTTATCCTCGGTTAGTACCATTAATCCGCGTATTAGGTTTTTTACTCTTTCCGGCATATTATCAGGAAAAGGAATATTTCCTTTTTCTTTAAGATCATTCCATGCAATAAAAAGTTTTTCGTAATCAGTTTTGTCGGATATACCGGCAATTTCCATTATTTTGTTTTCAAATTCTTCTTTACCCATCCAGGCAACTAATAAAGTAACGCCTAACGAATAATAATCAACAGCTCCGGATATTTTTACGTTATTACTACGTAAAGATGCCAATTGCCTTCCTTCCGGCGCAATATAAAAATCGCTCCCTTTTCTTGTAGTTATATGATGTTTCACTCTGGTATCCATTATAGAAGAAATACCAAAATCTGCTATAACAATATCCGTATGGTTTTTATTTCTATAATAAAGGTTTTCCGGTTTAATATCGCAGTGAACAATTCCTTTTTCATGCAAAAACTTAAAAGCATTAATTGTTTCTTTTAAAATCTGTTTAATTTTCTTTTCGTCTCCAATAGGAGCATTATCCAATACCGAACCGCCTTCGGCAAATTCCATCAATTCAAAAAACTTCTCGCCAAATTGATCGGGTATAAATCCGAAATCAAAGACCCTTATAATATCATCATGTTTAATTGAACGCAGTTGTTCAATTAAATCAAGTTTTGGCTTATTTCTATCCCTATAGATTTTTAAAACTGCTTTTCCTTCGTTACCTTCAACTAAAATAATATCCGCTTCACCTGTGGTTACCGAAATTGTTTTAAGAAATTTATATTTCTTGTTATTCAGAACATAAACTCCTTGTTGTACAGAAGCCGGATTTGTCATTCCGCTTCCTATATAGTCAGAATAACCGCTATCATCAAATCTTACGGTTGAATCGTTAGCAGCAGCATTTACATTTGGAGTATTAAAGCCCGAAGAAATTATCTGATTATCACCTCTATAGGTAGAGTCATTGTTCATCTGAGACGGAATAAAATTATCATCTCCTCTTACGGTTTTATCATCCATTTTTACCTCTATTATAGTTTAAAAATCAATCGTAAATCCAATAGCCCCCTAATCTTGGTTCCGCACAGCCTGCCGGTCCGTCCGGATGCTCATAGTTTGCATAATTGCAAACCCAATATTTAGGTTTTGCAGGGTATAGCCTTGGTTTTGTCGCATTAAAAAATCGCCTTGCTTCTTGCGATGTCTCAAATGTTAGTTGAGCCATTTTATTAAATTCTTGCTGTAATTGTCTTTCTTTATTTGCTCTATCGGTTTTACGTTGTTCTGCATTTTGTAAGGTTTGCTTTGCCCGTTCAATTGTTTTTAGATGAGTATCCGAAATAAACTGTTTAGGTGGTTCGCTTGGTTTTTTATTCTCTTCTTGCCTTTTACCTTGAGTTGCTTTATTGGAATACTGTTCCAGTCTCATCATCATTTGAATTTGCTCTTCTTTTTTTTGAGCTTCTTCAAATTTTTGCTTTTCAATTGCAATTTGTCTTTCAGCTTCAGCTATCTGCTTTTGAAGTTCTACTTCATCTACATCGTCTTGAGAAAGATAATCAAGTTCTTCACCAAGCTTAATCAAACTTTGAAAATAAGGATTTTCATTAATTTTTTTTAATTCTTCGTGTGCCGCTTCGGTTAAAGGAGTATTACATTTTTTACAAAAATCAAAAATATTATGCGTTCCGCAATTTGGGCATGTTATTCCGTCCGTAGGGTTACCGCATTCTGGACAAAATTTTTCGTTTTCGCTTAATTCCGCATAACAAAAACAACACTTTCCTTCAAGCAGCCAAGTACCGCAAGCCTCACAAATATCGGCTTCCGGCGAAACACCACTGCCACAATTGGGACAAGCTAAAACTCCGGAAAGATTTGCACCGCATTCAGCACAAAATTTTGCACCCGGTTCGTTATTATAACCACAGTTTTTACAAACATTTCCAAATGATTGTGCTGTTTGGTACTTTTGAGCTTGCTGCTTATTTTGCTCTTCTTTTTCTCTATATTTTACTTGCTCTCGTTGTTGTTCGTTTTGCTTCTTATTTAAGTTGTAATTATCGTCCAAAATATTCCTCTAAATAATTATAATTTAAAATAAAAAAAAATATATAAAAAATAAAGATAAAAACATCCTAAATTAAATTTATACTTTTGAATTGTTAAAAACCACAATAAATTCTGTTCCTAAACCTTTTTGGCTTGTACAAAATATTTCCGCATTATTTATTTCGCAATATTTTTTAGTTAAAGCTAAGCCTAAGCCGTTACCGTCATATTTTCGTGTGTAACCTTGCTGTTCTTGCGAAAATGCCTGATACATTTTTGTAATATATGTTTCGGAAATTCCGATTCCCGTATCCCGGACTTTAAAAGTTAATTCGTTAAATTTATTTTTATCAATAGTAAATTCAATTGTTCCTTTATCGGTAAACTTAACCGCATTATCCAGCAATTGATGTATTATTTGCTCAACCGAATACTCATCGCAAAATATTCTTGATGATTCCAAATTGTTTTGATAGACAAATTCAATCTCTTTTTCTTTTGCGGCTTCCGCATACGTTTTAGAAGTGTTTTCTGCAAGCTCGCCAATATCTACAAATTTTTGAATATACTCGTAACTGCCTGTTTGCAGCTCACTCATATTTACAATCATGTGAACCGTTCTTACAATTCTTTTAGCCGAAACCGAAACACTATCAAACAACAATGCCGCATCTTCGGTAATATGTTCGTTTAATTCTTCTTGTATAAATTGTATAGAATTAATAACTGAATTTAACGGCGTTCTAATTTCGTGCGATAACTGAGCTAAAAACTCTCCTTTTAATTTATCGCTTAATTCTGCCAAATCTTTTGCTTCTTTTAATGCTTTTTCAACTTTTTTCCTTTCGGATATATCACGCTGAACCGCAATAAACCCTAATACGTTATTGTACGAATCGAAAAACGGGCTTATAGAGTTTTCAATTTCAATAAATTCACCGTTTTTCATTCTGTTAATCATTTCAGCTTTAATGGGTTTTCCGTTAATAAGCTGAACCCACATTTTTGTATATTCTTCATCTTCAAAGTAACCCGATTTAAGCATTGAAGGACGTTTACCTACAACTTCTTCTTTTTTAAATCCGTAAATTTTTTCAAAAGCCGGATTAACATAAGTAATTATCCCTTCAATATCTGTCATAAATATTACTTCGTCAGTCTGTTCAATAGCAAGATTTAATTTTCTAACCGTCTCTTCCGCTTTTACAAGTGATGTAATATCGCGTGAAACTACAACAACATGCGTGTATTCCCCAAGCTCGTTTAAGTAAGGATAGTAAGTAATATCATAGCATAATAAACCTGTTTTTTTTGTTTCAAGCCACGCTTGATAATTTATTGTTTCCCCTTCTAAAGCTTTATCGAAATATAATTTTATTTTAGTCTCAAAATCTTTTTTTCCCCAAATATCCGCAATGCTTTTACCTATCACTTCTTCCCTTTTTAATTTATGCGAGTTAACAAAAGCATTATTGGCAGCTTCATAAATATAAGAAGCATTAATTAAGGTCATAAACGATCCGGATGCATTTACAATAAATTCATATTTTTTTCTAACGTCATCCGCTTGTTTAATTTCCATCGCACGACTTAATTGAGGCAATACAAATATTTCAAACTGACTTTTTTCCAATTTTGTTTTTAACAAACCGTTATTTTGTGCAAAACCAAGCATCCCCATTATTTTACCTTTGCTATTTTTTAATAAAATAGTGTAAAACTCCTTAAGATTTTTTGGCGCTTCGGATAAATTATTTGCAATAATAATATTTTTTATTTGTTCGCTATCATTATAAGTAGAACTATTTATTTTTATAGCTTCTTCAAATGCACATAGCGAAAACGCTCTTTCGGCAATTGCCGATATTTCATTTTCATCTTTTTTTGTTTTATAAAATATCGGTTCAATTTTACTTTCAAAATTGTTATATAAAGCGCCTACAACTAAATAACTATCAAAATATTTAAGTAATGTTTCTCCGTTTTGCATAATAAAATTTTGCAAATCTTCAACCCTGTTAATCGAATCGCTTATTGCAAATAGTAAATCATCAATCTCTTTTTCATTGTTAATAATCCGCTGTTCAATTTTAACTTCATCATTAACCGAGCGTTTTTTTTCGGCTTTTAATTTTTTCCTAAAAATAATTAATAAAACCAAGCCTAAGACTATAACGTAAACCACAATTGCGTAGTTTGATAAATAGAACGGAGGTTGTACAATTAGTTTTACACTCAAAGTTTTTTCGTTCCAAACGCCGTAACTATTTGTGGCAGCAATTAAAAGTTCGTATTCGCCATAATCAAGGTTTGTATATACTGCCTGTCTTTTTGTACCTATTAAATGCCAGTCCTTATCAAACCCTTTTAGCATATACTTGTAATTAATTTTAGACGCATCATTAAAATCCAATGCCGCAAATTCTATAGAAATACTTTTTTGCCCCGGCATCATTGTAATTTCGTTTACGTATAGTAAATCTTTTGCGCTTAATTCTTTTTCATCACCAATTTTTACCGTGCTTAAAATAATAGGAACGTTATATTTTGATATATTAAAATCTGAAGGATTAAAAACATTAAATCCGTCATAGCCTCCAAAAGCTAATCTTCCGTCTTTAAATCTTGCTACACTTTGTTCAAAGTCATCCCCTTGCAGACCGTCATTTTTATTAAAATTAGTAAAAATTTTGTTTACGGGGTCAAATCTACTAATTCCGTTATTTGTAGAAAGCCATATAAAACCTTTATCATCACCTGTAATGGCATAAACGGTATTACCGGGTAAACCGTCTTCTATAAAATATTTTTCACATTTAAGCTTATTTATCTCACCGTCTTTAATGCTAAATTTATTTAACCCGCCGCCAAAAGTTCCTACATAAATATTTTTATCACTATCTTCGTATATTGAAGTAATACTATTGCTGCTAATCGACTCTATATCTTTTTCGTCATTAACATATCTAATAAATTTTAAATTTTCATAATGCGATATGTTTTTTCCTTCAACTTTATTTAAACCACCTCCTAAAGTTCCTATCCAAATATTCTTTTCGCTATCCGAAAAAATAAACTTAATTTGATCGTTACCTATTGAGTAAGCATTATTTTTATCGTAAGAATAATTAATAAACTTATCCCCCCTTAAGTCTAATATACTTAATCCTCCTCCCCAAGTACCTATCCACAAATATCCGTCTCCTAAAAATTTTAATGCCGAAATATTATTATGTATTAACGAATTTGGATTTGTCGGATCTTTAATATATGCTTTTGCTTTTCCGCTACTTGGGTCAAACTTATTAAGCCCAAATGATGTACCTACCCACAAATTTCCTTCCCCGTCTTCTTTAATAACCCAAATGCTGTTATTGCTTAATGAATTAATATCATTGGGATTATTTTTATATACAATGGATTTACCTGTATTTATATCAAATTTATTTAGCCCTTCGTGATATGTACCTACCCAAAAGTTCCCCTTTGAATCTTGAAATAACGATTTTATTATATCTTCGCTAACCGAATTAGGATTTTCGGGATTATTTCTAAAAAGCTTGAATTTTCCTCTGGTTGTATTTAGTTTATTTATTCCCCTATTGCTTCCAAGCCAAATAATTCCGTTATAATCTTGATATATGCTAATTATTGTATTATCACTAACACCATAAACTTGATCTTTTGCGTACGTGTATTGTTCGTATATAAGTTTATTGCTTACTTTTGTGTTTTCGTTTGTAATGTAAAATAATCCCTTTTTATTTGAACCCACAAAAATATTGCCGCTTAAGTCACATATTAGCGAATTTATTCTATCATCCGGAAAAAGACCGTTTTTTGAATTAAATAATCTTTCGGTTTTATTTTGGTAATTAAATAATATTAAGCCGTCACTAAATGTACCCAGCCATAAATTTCCGTTTTTATCTTCGGCAATTGTCTTTACTCTTGCGTTGGCAACATTTTTAAGTCCCGCATAATTACTAAATCTTTCAAATTTTATACTGCTTCCTGATTTTATTAACCTGTTTAATCCGCCTCCGAACGTACAAATCCAAATATTATTTTTGCTGTCTTTATAAATTTTATTAACCGCATCGTTCGATAAACTTAAGCTATCCGTTGCAGAATAACAATAATTTACAAATTTATCATTTTGCTTATCGTACACATTAAAACCGCCTGAACTTCCGTAAAAAACAGACCCACCGTTATCGCAATAAATAGTCCAAACCCTGTTATTCTTTAAATTTGCTATTGAATTTTCTTCAATTTTATAATTTGTAAATTTATTTGTTTTTTTGTTGTATTTATTTATGCCTCCGTTATGCGTCCCTATCCAAATATTCCCTTCGTTATCTTCATTAATGGAAAGAATCCAGTTATCGGTTATTGAATTTGGGTTATTCGGTTCGTTTTGAAAACTATGAAATTTATAACCGTCAAAAAAACATAACCCGTTTTCGGTTCCAATCCACATTAAACCTTTCGAGTCCTTAAAAAAGGCGTCCACCGAGCTGCTCGGTAATCCGTTTTCCGCAATAACTTTATCAAAAGAAAGGCTTTTTAATTCCTGTGCAATAATGTTACAACCAAATAAAATAATAACCGCTAATAAGGAATATATATTACTAAATTTTCGTCTCATAATTATCCATTCAAAATAATTTATCCTTTTAATATATTAATATTTAAAATAATAACAAAAGTCTTTAGCCGACTATTAAGCAAATATTATGTAAGAATTGAATTTTGTGATTTATGTCAATTATTAGAGTATTTAAGACAAAATATCTTGTTATA
>CALGLM010000367.1 GCA_937930275.1 uncultured Ignavibacteria bacterium | reverse complement strand
TTTTTTAAATAAATTACGGAGAAACTATGTATAATAAATTATATATAAGTTTTCTTTTTGCTATTATTTTAATTGGTTGCAATAATAGTAAACAAGAAGAACATAAAGAAGAAGCTAAAATACAGCTTGTTGAATATACTAATGAATTTGAGCTATTTGCCGAAGCCGATCCCTTTGTTGTAGGCAAAACATCTAACGTCCTTTCCCACTTTACCGAATTAAGCAATTTTAAACCGGTTGAAGAAGGAAATGTTGACTTAATTTTAAATATAGACGGAATTGTAACAACATCTACAATAAGTAACCCGACCAAAAAAGGTATTTATAGCTTTAGCATTAAGCCCAAAAACTCGGGGAACGGTTTTATTGAGTACGTGATTACAAAAGGCGGAATAAAATATTATATAAAAGTAAATAATGTAAAAGTCTATTCATCTGTTGAAAAAAGTAAACATGAGATACACGAAGAAGAAAACGCCGCTAATACTGTTCCGTTTACTAAAGAGAAATCATGGAAAATTGATTTTGCAACAGGTTTTGCACAATATGAAAATTTTGGTGATATATTAAAAACGACTGCAAAAATTGTATCTGCACAAGATGACGAACGGATGATTACGGCAAAATTTGGGGGAATCGTTAATTTTAGTTCAAATCAACTTAGCGAAGGGGCAAAACTTACAAAAGGTGAATTGCTGTGTAATATAACTTCAGGGAATTTTCCCGAAGATGATTTTAGAATAAAATATTTGGAAACAAAAAACAAATTTGAACAGGTATCAAATGAATATGAAAGAGTTTCTAAATTATATAAAGATAAGATAGTTACGGAAAGCGAATATCTATCGGCTAAAGCGCTTTATTTGGATACAAAAAATAAATATGAACTATATTCTAAATCATTTAATCCGGAAGGAGAAAAAGTTGTTAGTCCTATTAACGGGTACATTACTAAACTATTTGTAACAAACGGAAGCTATGTAAGCACGGGAACACCGGTTGCCGTTGTAAGCGAAAATAAATCACTTGTATTAACGGCAGAAATTCAAAGGAAATATTTCTATTTATTAAATAAAGAATTAGATGTTAACATTAAAGTTGATAACGAAAAATTTGTTAACTTAAAAGATGTTGAGGGTAAAAGGATAATATCCGGAAATATTGTAAGTCAAAATAATTTTTCAATTCCTTTAAGCTTTTTAATTAAGAATAAATTTAATTTCTTAAACGGGGGAATAGTTGATGTTTTTATAAAAGCTAAGACAGAAGATAAAACATTTACCGTTCCCAATAGCGCAATTATTGAAGAACAAGGAAATTATTTTGTGTATGTTCAGGTTACACCCGAATTGTTTGAAAAACGTGAAGTCGTAATAGGTAAAACAGACGGAGTAAAAACGGAAATTAAAGAAGGGATAACAAGTAATGATAGAATAGTATTAAAAGGAGCATATATAATTAAAATTGTGCAATCTTCCGGCAGTTTGGACCCTCATTCCGGTCATATGCATTAAGGTGGGAGATTAATATGAATTCAATAATTAAATTCTCGTTAGAAAACAAGTATCTTGTTTTATTGGTTTCTTTGATAGTTATTGTTTACGGTTATAAAACGGCGGTAAGTATGGATATTGACGTTTTTCCTGATTTAACTGCACCCACAGTAGTAATAATGACCGATGCTCACGGAATGGCATCGGAAGATGTGGAAAGAGTGGTAACCGTACCGATAGAAACTATGGTAAACGGAGCAACAGACGTTAGAAGAATAAGGTCTGTTTCTGCAAACGGTTTTTCGTTTATTTGGGTTGAATTTGATTGGGGTACTAATATTTTAACCGCACGTCAAATTGTAAATGAAAAAATTAACGGAATGGCTTCAAGACTTCCGATAGGAGTAGGTCAACCGGTTTTAGCTCCTCAATCAAGCGTAATGGGAGAAATAATTTTTATTTCAATGCAATCCGATTCAACAAGTCTAATGGATTTGAGAACTATTGCCGAGTGGCAGGTAAGACCCGTTATTTTATCAACCGGAGGAGTTTCGCAAGTAACTATACTCGGAGGCGAATATAAACAATACCAAGTTGTAGTTAATCCCGAATTGATGAAAAACTTTAATGTTTCTTTTAACGAAATAATTGAAGCAAGTAAAAACTTGAGCAATAATTCATCCGGCGGTGTATTAAGAGAGCACGGTAATGAGTATATTTTAAGAGGCGTTGCAAAAACAAACGATATTAATGAATTGGGTAATACTTTAATAAAAAACGTTGACGGTAAACCCCTAACTATAAACGATGTTGCGGAAATAACTATAGGTGCTGCAACTAAAATGGGGTACGCATCTGAAAATGCAAAACCGGCGGTAATTCTTTCGGTTTCCAAACAGCCTAATGCAAACACTCTTGATGTTACAAAAAAAATTGAAACAAATCTTAATAAATTAAATAAAACTTTACCTGCTGATATTAAAGTAAATACTAAAATTTTTAGACAAGCAGATTTTATTGAAACATCTGAGATCGGAAGAGCACACGTCTGAACTCCAGTCACCGTACGTAATCTC
>CALGLM010000366.1 GCA_937930275.1 uncultured Ignavibacteria bacterium | reverse complement strand
CCACCGAGATCTACACTCTTTCCCTACACGACGCTCTTCCGATCTTTTTGAATTCTGTAACACAAATCAAGGTCTTCACCGTACATAAAAAAATCTGGGTCAAACCCGCCGACCTTTTCATACACCTCCCTTTTTAACATCATAAACGAACCGCTTATTGCATCAACTTCGTAAGTTTTATTCTCATCTAAATATGTCAAATTATATTTAGCAAAAAGTTTACTTTTAGGGAATATTGTGCTTAGCCCCGATACCTTGGTAAAAGAAGTCCATGGACCAGGGAACCCTCTTCTGCATGCAAGTTGCAATGTTCCGTTTGGATTTAACACTTTGCAACCGGCTAATCCGGCTTCTTTTGTGCGCTCAAAAAATGATATCATTTTAGTAAATGTATCTTCTCGTACAATTGCATCCGGATTAATTAATAAAATATATTTACCTTTCGATATTTCCAAAGCCTGATTATTAGCTTTACCAAATCCCACATTTCTGCTATTTGCAATTACGGTAACATCATTAAATTTCTCTTTTAGGTATTCAACGCTCCCGTCTTGAGATGCATTATCTACAACAATAATTTCATAAGTAAATTCGCTTAATGCTTTTTTTAGCGAAATTACTAAATTTAGTACAAATTCTTTAACATTGTAATTAACCGTAATTACGGAAACATCAATCATCTAATTACCGTAAAATTCCAAACATACTAAAAAAGCGTAATTTCCAAACCATAAAAACAGCTTCGTAAACAATTTTTTTATTCATTTTAGATTTACCTTGAACTCTATCAGTAAAAACAATCGGTTCTTCAACAATCTTAAATCCTTTTTTCCAAGCTTTAAAATTCATTTCAATTTGAAAAGAGTAACCGTTAGATTTTATTCTATCCAAATCAATTGATTCTAAAACTTTTCTTTTAAACACTTTAAAACCGCCTGTACCGTCTTTAACTGGCAAACCGGTTACAATTCTTGAATACATATTTGCAAAATAGCTTAAAAGCAACCTACTCATTGGCCAATTTACAACATTAACTCCGGTAATATATCTGCTTCCTATAACCAAATCTGCATCATCAAGTCTTTTCATAAATCTGCCGATATCTTTTGGATCATGGGAGTAATCGGCATCCATTTGAATTGCATTATCATAACCGTTTTCAAGCATATATTTAAAACCTGCCACATAAGCAGTACCTAAGCCTAACTTTTTCTCTCTTTTTAAAAGATGAATCCTTTTATCCTGCGTTCCTTTTTGCTCGACATATTTTGCAGTACCGTCTGGCGAGCTATCGTCAACAATAAGTATATTTGCATTGGGATATAATTCCAGCAAATCATGAAGCAGGGTTTTAATATTTTCCATCTCGTTATAAGTTGGAATAATTATTAGCGACTTATCCATTTACAAATCCTTTTATTATTCAAAGTGACCTTTTCCGAACATAACAACAAATACAGTTCTAAAAATTATTTTTAAATCCATACGTAAAGACATGTTTTCGATATAAAACAGGTCGTATTTTAATTTCATCTTAACATCTTCAATCGATTCATCATATTTATGCTTTACCTGAGCCCAACCGGTTAACCCGGGTCTAACTGCTAAACGCCTCTTATATAAGGGAATTTCCTTAGATAATTGCTCGACAAAAAACGGTCTTTCGGGTCTTGGTCCAACTAAACTCATTTCACCCCTTAAAATATTTATTATTTGAGGTATTTCGTCAATTCTAACTTTTCTAATAAATTTACCGACTTTTGTAATCCTGGGATCACCTTTTACTGACCAAACCGGTCCTGTTCCTTTTTCGGCATCTTGTACCATACTTCTAAACTTATAAACCTTAAAAGGTTTCCCGTTTAAACCAGACCTTTCTTGTTTGTAAAAAATTGGTCCTTTACTTTCAATTTTAATTGCAACGGCAGTTAATGCAGTTATAGGTAACGTAATTAAAAATATTAATATACCAAATGAATAATCAATAACTCTCTTCATCTTCATTTCCCATTCAGGCATTAATTGAGGCATTATATTAATAAGCGGGAAACCGTAAATTTGTGCAGTGCGTGCCTGACCGCTAATAATTTCGTACAAATCGGGTACAATCTTTAAATTAACATTTGTTTCCATGCTTTTATTAAGCAGCTCAATTACTACGTCTTCCATTCTTTTATCTAAACAAATAATTGCCTCTTTTACATTGTACTCTTTCACGTATTCGGTAAATTTTTCTATAGTGCCTATTACTTTTACGCCGCCGTATTCTTTTTCTAAATTTGCGGGATCAACAGCTAAATAACCTACAATGTCCAATCCTAAAGCGCGATGTTTTTTAATAACTTCATGTACTTCGTGAGCTTTTTTATTAAACCCAATAAATAAAGCGTTTTTTCTACCCACGCCGTTAACTAATAACCTACGCTGAAAACTTCTTACAAATAACCTGCCGCTACCTGTAAATGTTAATAAAAAGCCCCAATAAATAAAAATTAAAAATCTATTTGAAGAGGAAATATTATTAACAAAATCATCGTACAAAATAAGGAAAAATAAAATAAATATTCCTATTAACGTTACTTTAAACAACTTCGATAATTCGTCTAATCTTGAAGTGGCAAACCACGATTGGTACATCCCGATAAAAAAGAATAGAACGAACCAATAAATATAAACCGAAAACGATAAAAACAGGAACTCGTAATTAGTAAGCAAAAACAAGACTGAATTATGCGACCTATACGATAAAAACAGCAATAACGTTAAATTGATTGCTAAAAAATCAACAAATAACAATAAAGCTTTTTCTAACTTTTGATTCAAAATAATACCTTAAATATTTTACAAATTATTTATTATATACTTTGCAATAGCCAGCGATGCAGTAGCCGCCGGTGAAGGAGCATTACAAACATGAACTACTCCGGGTGATTTAATAAAATAAAAATCATCCAACAAACTTCCGTCAATCGAACATGCTTGGGCTCGTATCCCGCTACCTCCCGAACTTAAGTCTTTGATATTTATATCAGGTACAAGTTTTTGCAACGCTTTTGTAAATGCAAATTTATTAAAAGACCTATAGTACTCCCCTAATCCCATAAAAAGATACTTCCCGATAACTTTTCTAAATCCTTTCCATGCAAAAATATTAAAAGTATCATTAAAACTAAAGTCACTTTTTCTGTATCCTTCTTTTTTTAATGCCAAAACAGCATTTGGACCTGCTTCTCGTTCACCGTTTATCCTTCTTGTAAAGTGAACTCCTAAAAAAGGAAAAGCGGGATCAGGTACGGGATAAATTAAATTTTTAACTTTGCTTTTTGCATTTTCCTTTAAGGAATAGTATTCCCCTCGGAAAGGAATTATCCTAAAATCAATACTTTTTTCGGTCATATTTGCAATTTCATCACTATATAAACCGGCACAAGTAATCAATTTTTTACATTTATACGTATCTTTATTAGTTTTTATTATTACAAATTCTTCTGCTTTATTAATTGACTCTACTTTTTGATTAAATACGATTTCACCGTTCTTTTCTTTAATTTTTCTTAAATATGCAAGAGAAACCTTAGTATAATCAATTATTCCGGTCTGAGGAACATAAATTGCTTTTATTCCTTTTGCATAAGGTTCATATTGCTTTATTTCGTCTTCATTTAGCAGCTTTAACCCCTGTAAACCGTTTTTAATGCCTCGTTCGTATAAATCCAATAGTTTATTTACTTCATTTGAGTTAGTTGCTACTATAATTTTTCCGCAAATATCATAACTAATATTGTTTTTATCACAAAACTCAAGAAGTAATTTATATCCTTCCGAACAATTTTTTGCTTTTAAGCTACCCGGTTTATAATAAATTCCTGAATGGATAACTCCGCTATTGTTCCCCGTCTGATGTTTTGCAACAGAATCTTCTTTTTCAATTACAAGTAAAGAAGAATTGGGATATTTTTCTTTAAGCAACATTGCTGTTGCCAAACCGATAATTCCGGCACCTATAACAATATAATCATACATATATTACCTTTTTGTAGATTCCCAAATTACCGAGTGTTTTTTATTTAAAAACTTAAAAAAGCCTTTAATAACCGCAATATTGGCAATAACAAAAAAATATGGAAGTGAAAACAAGAAAAATTTCACTCTAATTTTTGTTCCTATATAGCCTAATAAAGCCAATAAATAAAATAAACTTTGTAAATAAAATAAGTTATTTATAATAATAGATTTACCAAACAATAATACACTAAACAAATACAGTAAAATTAAGTTAAAAGGTAAAAACCAACGACTAATTTTATGAGAAAAAAAGGCATAACTTATTAATAAACCTTGCCTAATAATACTTCTAAAACATAAAGTCATTGTTTGAAAATTGGTTGCCGAAAAACGGACTTTTCTTTTAAATTCTGTAGTAACATCTTTACCGACAGATTCAACAGCACATGCATCTTTGGCATATACAAACTTATAACCTTTTCCTATAACGCTTAAAGATATAAACAGATCATCGGTCACTGCTTTTTTAATCGGAATCTGTTCAAATAGCTTTTTACGAATTGCAAAAATTCCTCCGTTAGCGGCAAATAATAAACCTAAGTTACTCTCACTTTCTTTTATAACAGTTTCGTATAACCAGTATTTTCGTTCTTCAACGCTTTCTGTTTTTTCAACTTCATCTTCGGTTAATATAAGTTTCCCGCAAACTCCGCCAATCTTTTCTTCTTGAAACTGATAAACTAAATTTTTTAAAGCATCTTTCTTAAACTCGGTATTTGCATCGCTAAACACTACGATATCATAATTTGCCAATTTAATTAAATCATTTAATACCGAAGCTTTTCCTCTTCTTTCTTTAAATAGGTGTATTTTTAACCAGTGATATTCATTTTGTTTTTTTAGTAATATTTCATTAGTTCTATCACTACTGTAATCACTTCCTATATGTACTTCTATTTTTGAAAAATCATAATCAAGAGAAGCAATATTTTTTAATCTTTCTTCAATAACTTTTTCTTCGTTGTATGCCGCAATTAATAATGAAACTTTGGGCAAATTATCTTTATTATAATTTACTGCTTTTACAAACTTTGATATTATAAAAATAACAAAAGGGTATAAAATAAAGCTGTTTACGGGAATAAACAACAAAATATAAAAAATATAAATAAAAGTATCTGTCATTTATTTTCTAATTTTAAAATAACATTTGAAATATTTTCGGCAATTGCACTCCAAGAGTATCTTTCGGCTACTTCTCTTCTAATTCTATTATTTTCTACTGAATAATTCTTAACTGCATTTTCTATTAATTCAATAAATTCCATATTATTATTTGCAATATAAACAGTATCTCCAAATTTTGCTACTTCCGGTAAATTTGAAGAAACGACAGGAATACCCATTGAAAAATATTCCAATAATTTAAGGGGATTGCAAGCAACCGTTAGCTCGTTAACAACAAACGGAATCATTCCGACATCAAACGAAGCTGCAATATCCGGCAGCTTATTATACGGCACTTCTCCAATGTACTCAAGATTAGATATCCCCTTTAATAAGCTTACATCAACCGAATTTCTTCCGATTATCAAAAATTTATAATGCGGATAAGCTTTAGCGCAACTAATAATTAAATTTAGATCTACCCATTCACTTAATAATCCGAAAAATCCAATAACCGGAGTTTTATTCACTTCTCTTTCGGAATATTTAAAGTGGCTAATATTTACCCCTTGAGGTAAAAAATAACTTTCGCCGTTTTTTGGTATTCTCGTCTTTACAAGTATATCAGAAACAGAAAAACTTGAATCTACAGTATTTAAAAGTTCTTTTTCCAGGTTTAATATAATCTTGTACGCACCTTCAAATTGTGAATAATCATCTAAACAAAAATAATGCGAGGATGTTAAATTTAAGGATTTAATTACATCGGCTACTATTGGTTGAGATGTTATTAATAAAGGTTTTTTATCAGTATATTTTTTTACGGCTGCATTTATTGCTTTAACAATATTATTTTTATTAAAATATCTTACTAACCAAATATTATGAAAGGGCAGAATAAAAGGGTGAACTATTGTAATATTTTCATCTGTTTTTGTCACTTGCTTTTTAACAAACATGTTTTTTAGTTTTTCTAATATCCTTTTAATATCTAAAATACTAAATTTTGGCTTTCGTAAGCCTAAAGAACCAATCCAAACTAATTTATTATATTTAATCAGCTCTTTCATTATATGCTGTAATGTACTTGGGTATCTACCCCAATCATCACCAAAAACAATAATAATTCTATCTTTTATCATATTAATTGTTTAATAATATTTCCTTAATTATTTCAGCCGATTTACCGTTGCCGAAAGGATTTTCACAATTGAAATAATTATACCCGTTTTTAAGATTATTTTCAATCTCAAAGAATTTTTCTTTAATTAACTTTTCGTTGCTGCTAACTAAAAATGCATATCCGGCTTTAATAGCTTCATTTCTTTCCGTAACATCACGCAATACTATAACCGGTTTTTCAAAAACAAAACATTCTTCTTGTACTCCCCCGCTATCGGTCATAATAAACAAACATTTACTCATCAAATATATAAACTTAAAATAATCTTGCGGCGGTATTAGTTTTATATTTTTTACACCTTTTAATATTTCATTTACGGGTACTTGAACATTCGGATTTAAATGAACGGGGTAAATAAAATTATATTCCGGTCTTTGTAACGCAATCTCTTTTAATGTTTTAAGAACACTTTTAAATTCATCTCCAAACTTCTCTCGTCTATGCATTGTAACTAAAATAAACGGTTTTGCAAATAAGTTTTCCCCAAACGAATTATTTAGTTCATATTCGTTTTTAGCACTTAACTCTAAATTATTTAGTTTTTCTTTAACCATATGTAATGCATCAACAACAGTATTTCCGGTAACATATATTTTTTCTTTTTCAAATCCTTCCTTAATTAAATTTTGTTTTGCATCTTCAGTCGGGGCAAAATTATAATCGCTAATTACCGAAATAAATCTTCTGTTTGCTTCTTCAGGATATGGACTGTTAATATTATAACTGCGTAAACCTGCTTCTACATGAGCAATTTTTATTCGTTTATAAAATGCAGCAAGAGCCGAAATAAATGCCGTACTTGTATCTCCTTGTACCATTAAAATATCGGGGGTGTGCTCTGTCAAAACTTCTTTTAGTTTATTTAACGAATTTACCGATATATCAAACAAATCTTGATTTGCACGCATTAAATCTAAGTCAAAATCTATTTCAATATTAAATATTTCCAATACTTGTTTAAGCATTTCACGATGTTGCCCGGTTGAACAAACAACGGTTTCAATCTCTTTTTCTCGTCTCAGTACGTCAATTACCGGAGCCATTTTTATGGCTTCAGGTCTTGTACCAAAAATTATCATTATTTTTTTCATAGATATAATATTTACCAAATAATTTTAATTTAAAATTTAAATATACCATTATTTATAATAATTAACATTTAAATAAAAGGAATATACTTCCCTTTCTTTGCTAATTTTAACACCAAAATTTTAAGATAGAAAATTTAATAATATAATTTACAATTATTATATATAATAAAAAATATTTTTTGGGGTATTTTAATAGGGTCTTAATCTATAAATTACTCAAAATAATTATATATACTTAACTTCTGATAAATAAGTTTATATTTTGTTTATTAGTCAGTAATTTGTTAATCGGCAACTCAAAAAAAAATATGAATAATTTATTCATCTCACTTCTTTATTTCCAATAGTTTTTAATGGTTAAAAACTATTAATCAAAGGAATTATTTTTCATCTATTTTTTATTACTTAAACTGCCAAAATTTTATTTATCAAACTTTTACATAAATAACACTATCTTTTATCAATATAAGTACATTATAAGTTACACTTTTAAAAACAAAATTCCCTCTTTTTAGTTAGTTAATAAATAAAAAGAGGGAAAAAATTAAAAATATATACTATTTATTACGTAAAGATTCAACTGCGGCAATTGCCGAAATATTTACAATATCATCAACACTTGCACCGCGCTGTAAAACATGAATAGATTTTCTCATTCCCATTAATATAGGACCAATAACTGTAGCGTCTGTTAATCTTTCAAATAATTTGTAAGCTATATTACCGGCACTTAAGTTCGGGAAAATTAATACATTTGCATCTCCTTTAATTAAGCTGAACGGAAATTCTTCTTCTGCTATCTTTGGTACAACTGCAGTATCAGCTTGCATTTCGCCGTCAACAATTAAATCGGGGCGTTCTGTTTTAATTATTTGTAAAGCTTCTCTTACTTTATTGCTTTCAGGATGATTAACACTACCAAAATTACTGAATGAAAGCATAGCAATTCTCGGTTCAATTTCAAAACTTTTTACTGTTTCAGCCGTTGTAATCGCTATCTTTGCAAGTTCTTCGGCATTAGGATCAATATTAACCGTTGTATCTGCAAAAAACAGAACTCTTCTTTTAAGAATTACAATGTACAATCCGCAAACTAAATCACCTTTGTTTTTTACGCCTACACATTGCAATGCCGGTTTAATTGTTTGAGGATAATGAGTAGTTAAACCGCCTACAAGTGCATCGGCTTCGTTTGCAGCAACCATCATAGAACCGTAATAAATTCTTTGATGTAATAATTTATTTGCTTCTTTTTTTGTTATTCCTTTTCTTTGTCTGTTTCTAAAAAATTCTTCCGCAAATTTCTCTCTTTTGGTACATGTTCTCGGATCTCTAATCTCAATTTCTTCGGGATTGTACTTCAATTCAACCATTTTCTTTTTGATTATTTCTTCATTTCCCAACAAAACTGGTTTTCCGATGTTATCGCCTGCAATTATGTGTGCAGCTCTTATTATTTTTTCTTCTTCTCCTTCCGGAAAAACAATTTTCTTTGTATTTTGCATAGCTTTATGAGTAATTACTCTTATTAACTCCTGGCTGTATCCCAATCTTTCTTTAAGATGTTCTTCATATTCTTTCCAGTCGGTAATCATAACCCGTGCTACGCCGCTATCAATTGCAGCCTTGGCAACTGCCGGTGCAACATTCCAAAGTACTCTTGGGTCAAAAGGTTTTGGAATGATATATTCTCTTCCGAACGAAAAATCTTTACCGCCGTAAGCACTAATAACAACATCCGGTACTTTTTCCTTAGCCAATCTTGCTAATGCTTTTACTGCGGCCATCTTCATTTCTTCATTAATTACTGTTGCTCTAACATCCAAAGCGCCTCTAAAAATAAACGGGAATCCGAGTACATTGTTAACCTGATTTGGATAATCGCTTCTACCCGTTGCCATTAATACATCCTCTCTTGCAGCTTTTGCAACATCATATTTAATTTCCGGATCAGGATTTGCCATCGCAAATACTATAGGGTCTTTTGCCATTAGTTTTATCAAGATCGGAAGAGCGTCGTGTAGGGAAAGAGTGTAGATCTCGGTGG
>CALGLM010000365.1 GCA_937930275.1 uncultured Ignavibacteria bacterium | reverse complement strand
TCAACTTTAAATAATGCTTCAAAGTACTCCACAAAATAACCCAAAATAGTTGTAAATCTTGTATTTTGAATATTATAACTCCAAAAGGCATTTCCAAAAAAATGACTTAGCTTATCTACATCATTATGTTTTTTAGTGAATAAAAATTGTTTCGGCAAATTTTTATTTTTCTTTTTATGCAACTCACTTTTGGGTATAGGAACATGGAGCGGGACTTTTATATTTATAAGCGGTATTTTAATATCGAAATTTTCAATCGGTAAACAGGCAATAGTTAAAGCAAGTAATGCTTCGCTATAATTATTGTTATAAAACTTTAGAGTATTATAATAAATAGAATCGACTAATTCTAAGTCGGTATGATGCAATTTTAGCGAATCATAATTAGCGGAAGCAACATAGTTTGTAATAAACATAATACCCTCGTTTAATTCAGGTGTATTACCTTGTGAGTATAAAGTGGACGAAAATATTAATAACCCAAGAATAAAATAGCGCAAAATAAAATTACCTATATAAATTGTTCATTAAAATATAATCTCTAACTTTATTAGGAACAAGATAAGTTATATCTTTGCCTTCATTAACTCTATTTCTTATTTCGGTAGATGATATTTCAATTAACGGATTATTTATAAAATTGAAATATTCTTTATATTTATGCTTAATTTCAACTTTAGATTTATCATTGTTTCTATTTAGAACAAAAATATCGGCAAGCTCTAAAATACCTTCAGGATTATACCATTTATCAAAAACGACATAATTATCAAAGCCTATTATAAGATTTAGTTTTAATCCGTCTCCATTTAATTTAAGTAACGTATTATAGGTAAATGATATTTCCGGATTTTGTAGTTCAATATCTGAGTAATCAAAATAAGAAACTCCTTCAATAGCAAGTTTTAACATATTAAGTCGATGTAATGAACTGCTGCTATTAATATCTGTTTTTAACGGTGAAATATAGCAAGGTATGAATAAAATTTTGTCAAAATCATAATTTTCTTTAATAAAGGTTGCAGTGATCAAATGTCCGTTATGTATAGGATCAAAAGTGCCCCCCATAATTCCAATTTTTTTCATTTTTTATTCCATTTGGCAGTAAAAGAAAATATAGAATTTGTTAACGATTCAGTCTTTAAATACTTCTTAATAAAAATTATTATAGATAAGATTGATATTAATTGAATAAGCAACGCAAATAATATTTCAAAAAAACCGTTATGCAAATTTACACTTTTAATTACAAAAGAAGAAAAAGATGTGAACGGAAAGTAAATTAAAAAATAAGAAAAAATGGATTTATCAAAAAAAATCAATTTATCAATAAATAAAAAGGGGAGCAATAGAAAGAAAGTTATGCTGCTTAAGACAATATTAATATCGCTTTCATGCTTGGAAGCTAATGATGCAGTTAAAAAAAACATTATGTAGAATAATACTTCTGTTGCAAGTAATATATATATATCAATAGACAAAAATACTTCAAAAAATATACGACTAAAATTAAAAAAACTACTCATCTTCTT
>CALGLM010000364.1 GCA_937930275.1 uncultured Ignavibacteria bacterium | reverse complement strand
CTTTTTTCAATTATTTTCTCCGTAATTCTAAAATTTTAAAGCCAATGTATTTAACAGCGTTAAATTTTATAAATAGATTTGATTCATGGCTTATACGTTTAAGTATTTTTTTATGGTAACTTTGTTCGTTTTCGTTTAACATTTCTTTGGATTGATTTAATTGGCGTTTACATTCAAAATAATAATCCATTAAAAGTTTATCATGATTTTCTTGATACTTAACTTCAAAACCGATTTCTTCATAAAATTTAATAATTTGGTCTTCAAAAATAGGGTGTAGATCGGAATTATCCAATGCGTCTTGCATAAAAACCGGCAAATCGGTTTCTTTTGCGTAAATTTCTCCAATTAAAACTATACCGTCCGGTTTTGTAATACGTTTAAGTTCTTTTAATATTTTACGCCTATTACCCGTAGAAACAGAAGCCTGTGCAAAAACAAAATCGAATGTCTCTTTATCAAAATCCGTAGTTGCGTAATCCATTATTCTTGTTTTTATTCTTGATTCTCCCTCTAATAGCAATTTGCTGCCTATAAGCGAATCAAAGTCGGGTACAATTAGTTCAATCTCGCTATTGTTAAGTTCTGCAAATTTAATTGCTATTAACTCGCTAAACGTACCGACTATAAGAATTTTTTTATCTTTTAAATTAAGATTTTCTAAGGCGTAATTTAATTGACTATTTAATCCGGGTAAAAATATTTTTTCCATAATTTAGTTCTTCTTTAATAAGTTTATAAATGCTTTTCGTTCCAAATCAGCTACCGCAATATTGTAGTCAATTAATGCGTTAAGGCTGTTTAATTTTGCGTCAGTTAAACGAAGCTGAATTTGTGATAGCTCGAAACCTGTAATAGTTCCGGATTTGAAACGTTCAACCGAAATTAAATAGCTTTTTTCTGCAACTTCAACAGATTTGCTTAAAACCTGCACTCGTGCTTTTGCGGAAATAATTCTATTGTAAGAAGTAGTAATTTCGTTAATAATTGATTGTTCTATGTTTGTTTTATTCAATTGTCTTAGTTTATAACTTGCTTCCGCTGCTTCTGTTTCACGCGAGTTTTGTCCCCAATCCCATACCGGAACGTATAACGTAAAAACCACGCTCCTCGTATCTGCAAAATTATTAAATATTCTATCAAATTCGGTATCGTTTTTATTAATTCCGTAATTAGCCGTTAATTCAGCTTTTATGTTGTTTTTACTGTCAATTTCTTCTAAATTTAACTTACTAATATAAATATCGTTTTCGGCATTAACTATATCAGGTCTATTTTTTTTTGCACTTTCAACTGCTTCTTCTAAATTAATCGAAATATCCTCAAAAATCAATTCGGTTTGTATCTCAAAATCGTTAGAAAGCGGAATTCCTATTAAAAGTTTAAAGTTGTTTTTTTCCTCGTCAAAATTATTTGTAGAATTTAATAATTCATTTTTGGCAGTTGCCAAATCGACTTCTAATTGTAGTGCTTCTACTTCTGCAATAAGTCCCGCTTTAAATTTATTTAACGCCGTTTCGTACGATATTTCTGTTTGTTTAACCTTTTCGGCAGTAATTTCCATGTTCTTTTTAGATTGATACAATCTATAAAAACTTGAAGTTACTCTGTAAATTATATCTCTTTCTGTTTGTGTATAGTTTCTTTTGGCTTGGTCTAAATTAATTTCGGCTTTCTCTAAATTCGCTTTTTGCGAGTTAAAGGTAAATAAGGGCTGTCTTAAACGTAAGCTTACGTTTGAAAAGTAATCACGTGTTTTTGGCGTGTTATCGCTAAACTGATCCCGTCCAAAAATTGAACCGACAATTGAAAAAGTGCCGTTTGTAAAAATGATTGGCTGATTTATAGATAGACGACCTTCAATAGTTGTATAACCGACTGAATAAAATTGGTCGCTGCCGGTTATTGTATTAAATTTGCTTGAAAGACTTCTGTTATAATTAGGTAAATCAAATTCCAAATCAATTGAAGATAAAAGCCCAAGCTTTACAGCCTCTAATGATTTTTCCGAATTTTCTAAATTATATCTGGCAGATTTAACATTGTAACTTTCTTTTAATGCGATTTTTAAAGCGCCTTCTAAAGTTAAAATTTCTTGTGCATTAATTATTGAACTTAGTATTAGTAACAAAAGTAGTTTTTTCATAATCAACTTATATTTATTCGTATCTTAGTGCTTCAATCGGGTCTTTATCCGCAGCTTTTTTTGCGGGGTATATTCCAAATATTAAACCAACGCAAACCGAAACGGTAAAAGCTAAAATAACGGAAAAAGGAGTAATAACGGTTCGCCACTCGGCATAACTTGTAATTATTCCGGTAATTACATAACCGGTAATAATTCCTATTAAGCCGCCAATAACGCTAATTACAACGGCTTCGTATATAAACTGTTCCAAAACATCTTGTTTAGTTGCACCTATTGCACGTCTAATTCCAATTTCTTTTGTCCTTTCCAAAATATTGGCAAGCATAATATTCATTATACCGATACCTCCTACAAGAAGTGAAATTCCGGCAATTGCCCCCATTACTACGTTAAAAATTATTTGTGTTTTTTGTTTCTGCTCTAAAAGCTGTTCTGGGATAATTACTTCATAATCTTTTACGCCGTAGTGCTTACGGCTTAAAATTTTTTCAATTAAAGCAGCAGTTTCTCTAATAGGTTTGTTTTCTTTAACTTTAACCGTAAGCTGATCAATCGGTTTTCTATCGGCAATATTAACCGATTGGTCACCCATTCCCCAATAAACCACAAACATTCCCCCTTGTTGGTTTTCTGCGGGTTTTTCAAGTTTATAATTCATTGTTGTTAGCGGAATGTAAATGTCATCGTTAAAATTTCTAAAACCAAGTTTTTCGCCGCTTGAACTGCTAACATTTTTTTTGTTTAACACGCCTATTATTCTAAACCACTCAGTACCTATTTTAATTTTTTTATTAATCGGAGTTTCAAATTTAAAAAGTCTTTCTTTTATTCCGTTACCTATAACACATACGGATGCGTAATTTGCAAGATGAGTTTCGTTAAAAAACACACCTTCTTCAGTCGAACTGTTAAAAGTGTTCGGATAATTTTGATATGTTCCTATAATATTGGTTTCGGCAAATTCTGATTTATACATCACTTTAACTTTAAATTCGCGTTGTGGCGTAACGGCTTCAACAAAAGGATTAATTTTAAGAATAGAACCGGCATCATTTAAATTAAGCCCCGGTGAAAAAGTGTTTTTCTCTTTTATATCGTTTGGCGATTTCTCAATTTTTTTTATTAAAATATTATTTGTACCTAAAAGCTCAATCTGTTCTAATGTTTCTTGGCGAGCACCTTCTCCAATTGATAACATGGCAATTACTGCCCCCACACCAAAAATAATTCCGAGCATTGTTAAAGCCGTTCTAAGCATATTGGCTTTTAGCTCGGCTATTCCTATTTTAAAATTTTCTATTTTGTTCATCTTTTATCTTCGGGAATGCCTGAGTT
>CALGLM010000363.1 GCA_937930275.1 uncultured Ignavibacteria bacterium | reverse complement strand
ACCCGCCAATCCCATGGGTTTTATTCCGAATCCCCCATAAATAAAAATGTAATTAAAAATTATATTAAGCACATTTACAATAATACCCGAAAACATAAAAACCTTTGTATTACCTATGCCAAAATAAAATCCTCTAAACGATACAGTAATCAAGAAAAAAGGGATTCCTAAAAAACGATAAAACAAATAATCTCCGGCAAGTTTTCCTACTGTATAATCTGCCGCAAAAAAGTTGGCAATAGTTGATGAAAAAACTACAAAAACTAATGAGACTATTAAACCAACGCTAAACCCAAGAATTATCGAAGAATCTAACACTTTACCACAGCTATGGTATTCTTTTGCTCCGTTGTTGTGAGCTATTAAAACATGAGTGCCTGTCGCGAGACTCGAAAAAAAACTTACAATAGCCCAAGTGGCAAGAACACCTAATCCCATAGCAGCCAGTGCGTAAGCAGCGTTATCCAACCTTCCTACCATAGCTGTATCAACAAGGCTAACAATCATTTGAGTTGATAAACCGGCAATTGCTGGAAGTGCTAATTTTAAGATTTTTGTATAAGTATTCAAATCAATTATTTTTTTCATACTATAAAATAAGGAATAAATACATATTTGTAAATTATTTTTTTGTAAAATTAATATTGCATAATTATAAAATTTTATTATGAAAATCTTGACTTTTATATAAAAATATTCCTATTTTAAATAAATATAACCTAAAATAATCGGAGGAAAGATGAAAAAGCAGTACTTGTTTAGTTTGTTTGTTTTGTTTATGATTATGCTTAGTATCAATGTTAACTCTCAGACATTAGACGGAACATGGAAATGCCTATATGCTACGTGGGATGAAGAAACAAACGGAGCCGGTTATCCGGTAATTGATGTGGGTGTTGTTAGTGAAAATAACTTCGTTGCTCTTGTAAGCCGCGCCTCTAAATCATCATTTTACTTAGTAGGTTATAAAGATGCAGATTCTTCTCACGGAAGATTAGGACAATACCCTTATGGTTCTGCTGCGGCTAATTTTCATACAATTTGGTACAACATGTTTGATCAAGTTGATGTTAACGACCCTAACGCTTTAGCTACTAAAGGTAATTTGGTTTATGTTGCAAACAACGATAACGACCATAATGTTTTAGTTTTTGAATATGGTCCGGATTCTGTTTATTCATATCCGGCAAGAATGTCAACCGGTACAGATTACATTTGGGCAATAGACATAGATGACGCCGGACGTGTTTATGTTACTCAAACTCCTGATGCAACTTCAACCGGTAAAGTTTTAATTTATGAAAGCATTGCTAACGAACCGGCTTGGGGTAACGGTGTGCCTGTATCACCTTTACATACACTTACGATGCCGGAACCCGGAAGCATTAGAGGAATTGCGGTTGACCCTTCTGCACAAGCTATTTATGTTAGCAATTACACAACAAAAAAAGTATATTGTTTTACCGGAACACCTCAATCAGGATATACTCTTAATCCTTCTTTTAATTGTTTAATTGATGACTATAAAATTGCAACTACAAGTGACACGGTTAAAGGCGGTCCTTGGGGATTAAAATTCTTAAAAGACAAGAATATTCTTTTTGCGGCATCTGCTCCTAATTTTGCAACAGGATCCGGTTATGAATTAAGTAATATACATGCAATTAATCCTAATACCGGTGAATTAATCGGTAAATTAGATATTGCTCAATGGAATTTTGATATGACAGGTTCTTATCAAAATAGAAACGGCGGAACAACTCCGGGTAATGCAAGCGGATATGCTTCTAACTATAATGTTGAATTTGATGAAAACAATTACATGTATAGCACTTCATATTATGGTTGGACTGTAGAAAAATGGGAATATAACGGAACTTTACCGGTTATACCTTTAACAATTGTAGGTGTAGAAAAATTAAACACTCCGATACCTTCAGAATTTAATTTATCACAAAACTATCCAAATCCGTTTAATCCGACTACAACAATTGAATTTTCAATAACAACCGATTCTAAAGTTAACTTAAGCATTTACAGCATAACCGGTGAATTAGTTTCAAGTTTAATTAATAATTCGGACTTAGCTAAAGGAAGTTACAAATATACATTTGATGCATCAAAATTAGCATCCGGAACATATATTTACAAATTAACAAGCGGAATAAATACAATCTCCAAAAAAATGACATTAATTAAATAAAAAAGCAGGATAAACCCTGCTTTAAATTGTAACATATGAATATTTTTTGCTAAATTGACTTATGATTTTGAAAGATTTAACTAACAACATATTATTAACTTTATTAGGAGGTATAATGAAGTCTAAAAGACTTAATCATTTCCTTGTTTCAAACCTTTTGGGAAGAAAACTAATAATGGGGCTATTTGTATTTTCGCTCTTATTATCGTTTACAAACTCAATTAAGGCTGATATTTATCCATTTAACATTAGAGTAACTCAACCGACAAACGAAGCAACATTTGACGGAAGTTTTGCTGACGGAACTGCTGCCGCAATTCGCTTTTTTACTCCCCCGTCATCAAGTCACTTTAATGCTGCGGTAAAAATTTACAACAATAATACACTTGTAAAAACTATTACTGCTAACGATCTTTCCGGTGTTGACAACTTTGTTGTTTGGGACGGAAGTTTAGAAGATGGTACAACAGCAGCTCCTACAGGTACTTATACTGTTGAAGTTACTACAACAATGGTAACCCCTGTAACAGCATATGCTCAAGCTTTTGATTTTGGTGCTTTATCAGTCGGTCTATCAACACGTGGTGTTACTGTTGTTACTGACCCTACATCAAAAAACTTTGGTTATGTTTATGCAGTAAACGGTGCCGGTACAGCTCCTTGGAATAATGCCGGTTTAACACGCGTTAGCATGAACGGTACTTTTGCCGGTGAAACAGAAGGTTCACAAATGGTTACAACAACCGGTGAAGTTATACCAAGCACAACAAACAGAAGATATTCTCCTACCGCTGCTGAAGACGGTTATATTTATATCGTTTCTTACAACGAAAAGAAAATCTTACGAGTTCATCCGGATACATTAAATGTTACTTTCTTTACAACTGATACTATTCCTACAAACGGTACTGTTGAAGATGTTAAGATGGTTGGCACTGGTGTAAATAAAAAAATGTATGTTGCTACAACAACAGGTTTATTTGTAGCAGCCGTAGGCAATTCTACAGGATATGCTGGTCCTTATACCAAATTATTAACAGCTCCTACAGGCTTCCAATTCTGGAGTGTTCAGCTTGATGAAGAAAAAGGTCTTTATTTAGTTGCTCGTACTACTACAAGCGGTGCTGCAGACTTTGTTTACAAATTTAACGCTAACATTGGTATTAACGATACTTTATCATGGAATAACCCTGTTTGGACAGTTACTTTACCTGACGGTGATTTTGTTTCGTTAGATATTAATTTAAAAGACCCTTCAACTGTTGCCGATGATATTTTATA
>CALGLM010000362.1 GCA_937930275.1 uncultured Ignavibacteria bacterium | reverse complement strand
GCCCTTGCATTACAAAAACATTTTTGCCTGCAAGTGTTCCTAAAATTAATTTACCCGAATGAGATTCAACGGTACTTAATGGGAAATGAGGTAAATCAGCATAATTTATTTCATACTCTATTTCAATTTCTCTTACTAATCCCCCTAAACCGGTACCAAGTACAATTCCTATTTCATAAGTTTTATCAGTGTACTTTCTAATTACTTCAACAGTATTGTTTATCTTTTCAATTAACTTACTCATACTAATTTCTCCAATATACTATCAACGTTTATTTCACTTTTATTTGTATTTCTTTCGTACGAATCGGTTTTAATTTCATGCTCAATATTATTACCTTCTAATAAGCTTGCCTGTGTTTCTACAATCGCTTTTAATTTTGCCAATAAAGTATTTTTTTCTTCACGTAATCTAATTACGGCTTCTCGAATTAAATTGGCATCAGATTTAGCTTTTTCAACAATTTGATTTGCACGTAGTTCCGCTTCTCTAATAATTAAAGCAGTTTGTTTTTTTGCTGATTCAACCGCTTTAGATGAAGTTTCTTGAGCAGAAACTAAAGTATTTTGCAAATGTTCTTCCATTTTTCGGTACTTTTTGTTCTGTTCCTTAAAAACATCATTTTCTTTTTTAAGCCTATCATTTTCTGTTTGTAAAAGTTCAAATTCTTCGGCAATTCGTTCTAAAAAAGCGGTAACTTCTTCTTTATTATAACCTTTTATAGAAGTATTGAATTCTTGATTTTTTATATTTAATACACTAAGTTTCATATTACCTTCAATATATTCTCTCGCCAAAAATGGCAGTTCCTATTCTTAACATTGTAGCCCCTTCTTCCAAAGCAATCAAAAAATCATTTGTCATCCCCATACTTAATTCAGTCAGGTTATATCCGTTATTATTCAGCTTATCAAAAACTTTTTTTAATCCTCTAAAAGTATAACGAATTAATTCCTCGTTATCCGTATAAGGAGCCATCGTCATTAAACCTTCAAGCTTTAAATTTTCTTTTAAACTTATATATTCTGCTAACTTGAAAATCGAATCGGTATCTTGTAAGCCAAATTTGCTTTCTTCTGCAGAAATATTACATTCAATAAAAACCGGTTGAATTTTATTAATACTGAATGCTCTCTTATTTATTTCATCCGCTAATTCAAACGATTCGACAGAGTGAATATACTTTGCATGCTTAATAATATATTTAACTTTATTGGTTTGTAAATGACCGATATAATGCCAATTTATATTTTTTTCAATTAGTTCTTCAGCTTTGTCTCTTAACTCTTGAGCTTTGTTTTCACCAAAATTTAAATAACCGTAATTAGCAACTTCCAATATTGAACCAATAGGATTATTTTTTGATACGGCTATTACCGTAATATCATCTCTATTTCTACCGATCTCAATACATTTTTTTTGTATAATATCTTCAAGATACTTCAAATTTTCGGTAATCATAAGTTTAACTAATCCATACAAAATGATTTTTACTTAAACCGCTAATTAAGTAAATTGTTAACTTTTTACAAAATAATAATTTAAAAAGAATATAATAATAACAAAAAATTAATTTATTATCAAATAAATTAATCGGAACTATTTAAAATAAAAAACGAGTTCTTTTTGTCAAAGAACTCGTTAAAATAAATTGTGTATTAAAAATATTATTCTATTCCTTTGGATTCCAAATACCTTTGGGCATCTAAAGCTGCCATACATCCGCTACCGGCAGCAGTAATTGCTTGGCGATAAGTGTGGTCTGCAACATCACCGGCTGCAAATACGCCTTCAAGACTTGTATTTGTCGAACCCGGTTTAACTTTTAAATATCCGTTTTCGAATGTTTCAAGTTTACCTTCAAAAATTTTAGTATTTGGCTGATGACCTATCGCAATAAAAATTCCGTCAACTTGTTGTTCTCTTAATTCGCCTGTTTTAGTATCTTTTAAAACAACCGAGGAGACCATTTTTCTATTTCCTTCGGTTTTCCCTTTAATTTCTTCTATAACCGAATTTAATGCAAATTTAATTTTAGGATTATTTTTTGTTCTATCAATCATTATTTTGGAAGCTCTAAATTCTTCTCGTCTGTGAACAATCGTCACTTCACTTGCAAATCTTGTTAGGTAATTTGCTTCTTCCATTGCCGTATCACCGCCACCGACTATCATTACTTTTAGATTTCTAAAGAAAAATCCGTCACAAGTTGCACAAGCGGAAACTCCGTAACCCATGTATTCCTTCTCAGAATCAATTCCTAATAATTTTGCGGATGCACCGGTTGCAATAATTACAGAATCAGCCGTGTGAATTTCACTACCCGATTTTAATACATATGGATATTGCGAAAAATTGACTTCTTCAACTTCTTTAAATTGGCAATCCGCACCAAATCTTTGTGCTTGCTTCCGCATTACGTCCATTAATTCAGGTCCCTGAATTCCGTGTTCAAAGCCAGGAAAGTTTTCAACTTCAGTTGTAATGGTTAACTGTCCGCCCGGTTGTATTCCTTCAAAAACAATCGGACTTAAATTTGCTCTCGCAGTATAAATTGCGGCAGTTAGTCCTGCCGGACCGCTTCCGATTATTGCTACTTTGTGATGAAAATTATTCATTATATCTCCGTTTTAATATTAATTAACAATTTGATTCAAAACTAATCAAAAAGTTTCAATTTTTTTCAGAAACTCAATATTCCTCATTATTCCTTTTAATTTTGGACGTAATATTGGGCTTTCCTTAAACTTTTTCTTAAATTCTGAAGGTTCTAAATTTTTAAAATCATCTTCCGAAAATTCAACATTTTTTCCCTCAATAAAGTTTAATTGCTTTGTATTTACAGAAAATTTTATGTTCCATGGGCATACTTCTTGACAAATATCACAACCTAAAAGCCAATTCTTTAATTTTCCTTTAAACTCATCAGGAATTTCTCCTTTATTTTCAATATTTAGATATGATATACACCTGGAAGCGTTTATTTCATAATTGCCTAATAATGCATTAGTGGGACAGTTATCAATACATTTAGTACAATTACCGCAAAAATCTCCAATCTTATTACTATAATTATCAATTTCCGAATTGCAAATTATATTACCAATAAAAAACCAACTACCTATTTTTTTATTAATTATATTTGTATTTTTTCCCATCCACCCTAAACCGGAATTTAAAGCCCAAACCTTATCCATCACTGGACCCGTATCTACATAATATACTGCTTCAAAATCAAAAACCGTTTCTTTAATCTTTTTTATTAGTAAATCTAACATGTCCCAAATAACAAAGTGGTAATCTTTACCCCATGCATAACGACTAACCTTAAACTTATCCGGTTTTTGAGAATATTTTTCACCGCTATAATAATTTAATCCTAATGAAATAATCGATTTACATCCACGTAATATTTTTCCCACATCTTCTCTTTTATCCAAATTATTATTCAGATATTTCATATTACCGTTGTAGCCTTTGCTTAACCAATCATTTAAATATATAACTTCCTGTTTTAGCAGCCTATACTTGCTAAATCCTACTAAATCAAATCCTGTATCCTTAGCTAATTCACTAATATAATCGGATGATAAGCTCAAAATTTACCAATTAAATGTTTGAGGAACAACCTTAACAAACAGTTTTTTTTCCGAAACAAATGTCTCAAATACTCTAAGACCTTTTCTTCCTCCGGGCTGTTTTCCTGTTTCCAAATCAAATTCCCAGCCATGGGCAGGACATATTACTTTATTTTCTTCTATAAAACCGTCAAATATAATTCGAGCGTGCTGGTGAGGACACATATTTGAAGTAGCAAAATATTTTCCGTTTACATAAAAAACCGCAATTTCTTCATCGTCAATTAAAAACTTTTTTCCTCTATTTTCTTTTAAGTCGTCAATATCACAAACAAAAGAAAATCCTTCCGGAATGTTATTAAAAACCATTTACAATCCCTTCACTAATTTTTTCTTAAATAAACCGTAAAACAACTTCCTTCCCCCTTTTTACTGCTTACGGTAATTTTGGCATTATTTAAATCGGTATATTTTTTTATCAATGCTAACCCCAACCCATTCCCTTCAAATCTTCTTGTATACCCCTGCTCTTCTTGACTAAAAGGTTCAAATAGGTTAGATACATATTCTTCGGACATCCCAATACCTGTATCTTTAACTTCTACTGCCAAATCGTTTTCGCTATAATCAAAAACATTAACTTCTACATACCCTTTAAAAGTGTATTTAATTGCATTATCAATCAAATTTTTAATTATTACTTCAAAAGAATACTCATCTAATATAACATTTTCGCAATCTGAATTATAATTAAAATATAAGTCTAAATTTTTATCTCTTACTAATTGATGAAAATCAAATTCTATACATTCATCTAATTTATTTTTAATATTTACTAATTCAAAAGTCGGTTTAAAATAACCGGTTTGCAGTTCAGCCATATTAAGTATTAAATCGACAGTTCTAATAATTCTTTTACCGGCGCGAGCCATAATATTAAATGCCATTTTTAAATCATCTTCAATTTTATCTTCCAGTTCTTCTTTTAAAAGTCCGGAAAAGCTTAAAATAGCATTTATAGGGGTTCTAATTTCGTGTGACATCTGCGCCAAAAATTCATCTTTTAACCTGTCTGCTTTTTCGGCTCTTTCTTTTGCAGCAAGTAATTGTGTTTCAACCTCCTTTATATGGGTAATATCTTCTTTAACGGCAACATAATTAGTAATTTTTCCTCTATCATTTTTTATGGGTGAAATAGCGGCAATCTCCCAAAAGTACTCACCGTTCTTTCTTTTATTATAAAGCTCTCCCTTCCAATCGTTGCCGCTTGTAATCGTATCCCATAAGTTTTTGTAAACTTCTTTGCTCGTATAACCTGATTTTAAAATCTTAGGATTTTTTCCCTTAACTTCATCAAATGTATATCCCGTAATTTTTTCAAAATTTGGATTAACATATTCTATTGTACCTTGCGTATCGGTAATAATAATAGAAATTGGACTCTGCTCAATAGCTTTTGAATATCTGACTAATGCATTTTGTTGATTTATTCGTTCCGTTACATTTTTTGCAATACCGTCAAATCTTTTACCTCCGTTTTCAGTATCACTAATGGATATACTCTGCTCAATCCATCTTATTTCACCCGATTTGGTTATTATCCTAAACGTAAAGTTAGCACTATTGGACTTTCCCGTAATTAATTCTTGATAATTATCCAACAAAATTTCCCTATCTTCGGGTAATACTACATCTTTCCATAAGTTTGGATCATTTTTAAATTCTTCATAACTATAACCATAAATTTGCTCAAGTACTGTTGAAAAGAAAGAATTTGTAGTAATCAAGTTTTTATCTAAGTCAACGCTCCAAATACAATCAGTTAATGATGACAAAATCCTTTCAATATACTCTTTAGCTTTTGTCATTTCTCTTTCGGCTTTTCTACGGGTAAATATTACAAATGCTAAAATAAAGATAAGAACCAACAAAATAGAAAATCCAATTAAAACACGCGATAATAACTGCTTATTTGATTCCCACACAGAATTTGGTTTGTTTACTAATCTGTTAGGTGTTGGCAAAATAGATTCATCAATATTGTATTTTGCCAACTCTTCGTAATCAAAATAATAAATTTCAGTATTGCTTTCAACAACCTTTAGATCTTCAATTTGGGCACCGTTAATAAGTTTCATTGCCATTAAACCGGCTATTCTACCGTGTAAGAACGGATTTAACAACCTACCTCCTATAATACCCCTACGTAGCATATCTTGTACCATACCGAAAACCGGTACTTTTGATTCTTTAGATAAAGTTTCGGCTAAAAACTGGTGATTATAAACATCGCCCAGCCTATCTTGCCCAAGTTCCCCCAACAATAAAACTTGCCCTTTGTTTAGCTTGCTTACCTCAATTTTTAATTCTTCTAAACTCGGATTTATTATATTTCTAAATTGTACTCTGTTTTTATACTTTTCGGCTGCATTATTATAATCATCCATAATTAATTTTCCCGAAATTGTAATATCAAAAAATGATACAATTTCTTTTGTTTCGGGAAATAATTTTAAAATTAATTCAATATTGGATTTATAATCCATCTGCTCTTTTATTCCGGTAAAATACTTTTTATCGGGAATCATATCTTCTGTTAAACCGTTAACCCCGCAAAAAACCACATATGATTTTGCAAATAGCTCATTTTTATATTTTTTTACAAAATTAAATGCATCATTATCCGTGGTAATTACAACTTTGAAATCAAAGTTTTTATATTTTTTCTTAAACAAGTCATGGTATATAGATTCGTTTTCAAAATAATCAAAATTTTTTGTATCAAGATATTCAACATATAATGGACCTTTATACTTACTATACAAAAATGCACTTCTAATACCTGATACTTCCATCAAAGTCCATCGAAAATCGGGATGATATGAGTTTAATATAAAAATTTGTTCTTTAACTTGAGAAAATACTAAGTTAGAAATGAATAAGAATAGGATAAAAAACTTGTACAAATTTCTCATATCAATCCATGTGGGGCTAATTGTAGTCTTAAATTGTCAGTAAATAAAATTTCAATTTTATTGTTTAATATAAAATCTAAAATTATAAAATCAAACAAAAATTAAAAAATCATACAAATTAAATAAATTGCGATAGAATAATAAATTTATTATTTTTGTTATCTTAATTATTTTTAATCGCCCCGGTAGCTCAGTAGGATAGAGCGTCAGTTTCCTAAACTGTAGGTCAGAGGTTCGAATCCTCTTCGGGGCACAACATCTACATCGTCCTAATTTGTTATATAATAATAAATTACACTCCTTTAATTAACATTAAATTTTGGGACTGTATCAAAATGAGTACTTTAAGAAAAAGTAGCAATATTATTGTATCATAACTCACCCTCGTTCCCTCTCTTAGGAAAAGATGGATGACGCTAATATTTATATAACTGATTATAATATATGCAATTACGCATTGTTGCTGGGTATTAAATTCTCATCTTTTATTAATTATTCAGTTAACAGAGGGGTTAGGGATGAGTTATATTTTTTGTTTCATTTTTATTTTGATAAAACCACTATAGAATACTATTCTACTTAAAACCTATTTAAATCTAAAGATTAATATGCTTATAATATATAAGTATTTAAAATTAATAGTTTCTAATTAAATTTAATTTATAGTCGATCTTATCAAAAATTATTAGTAAAAAAAGTAAAATTTTTAATAATAATATATTCCCATAAAGGATTTATATTATTCAAAGATATGAAAATGAAATAACTTAATCGAAAAAAACTGTTTAATACCGTCTTTATAAAACAATTTTTCATTTTTTTTGGAACCTAATACTTGAAAAAATCGTTAAAATGTTATATATTAGCACTCGTAATTATTGAGTGCTAACAACAATTTATAACAATTTTAAGGAGTAATAAAATGTCGGATTTCAAAATTAAACCTTTGCATGACAGAGTAGTAGTAAAACCAAGCGAAGCCGAAGAAAAGACAAAAGGCGGAATAATATTACCGGATACGGCAAAAGAAAAACCGATTGAAGGTAAAGTAGTAGCTGTTGGTAACGGAAAAGTAACCGAAGACGGAAAAGTTATGCCGTTAACTGTAAAAGTTGGTGACGTTGTATTATACGGGAAATATAGCGGAACAGAAATTCGAATTGATCAAGAAGATTATTTAATAATGCGCGAAAGCGATATTTTTGGAATTGTTAACAAATAATATATTCGGAGGAATAGAATGTCAGCAAAATTAGTTGAATATGGCAGCGAAGCCAGAAAAGGTTTATTAAACGGTGTGGATAAATTAGCTAATGCCGTTAAAGTTACCTTAGGTCCTAAAGGACGCAATGTTATTATAGATAAAAAATTTGGTGCTCCTACAGTTACCAAAGACGGTGTTTCTGTTGCAAAAGAAATTGAATTGGCAGATCCTATCGAAAATATGGGCGCTCAGATGGTTCGCGAAGTTGCTTCGAAAACAAGTGATGTTGCCGGTGACGGAACAACTACAGCTACAGTTTTAGCTCAAGCAATTTATCGTGAAGGTTTAAAAAACGTTACCGCAGGTGCAAATCCTATGGATTTGAAAAGAGGTATCGATTTAGCAGTTAATAATGTTATTGAATATTTGAAATCAATTAGCAAAACTGTTGAAGGAAGAGAAGAAATTGCCCAGGTAGGTTCAATTTCTGCAAATAACGATAGTACTATCGGACAATTAATTGCCGATGCAATGGAAAAAGTTGGTAAAGATGGTGTTATTACTGTTGAAGAAGCAAAAGGAACCGAAACAAGTTTAGAATTTGTTGAAGGTATGCAATTTGATCGCGGTTATTTATCCCCTTATTTTGTTACCGATAGCGAATCAATGGAAGCCGTTTTAGAAAATCCTTACATTTTGATTCACGATAAAAAAATAAGTGCAATGAAAGACTTATTACCAATTTTGGAAAAAGTTGCACAAGCAGGTCGTTCATTGTTAATTATTGCCGAAGATTTAGAAGGTGAAGCTTTAGCTACTTTAGTAGTAAATAAATTACGTGGTACTTTAAGAATTTGTGCCGTAAAAGCTCCGGGCTTTGGTGATAGACGTAAAGCAATGTTAGAAGATATTGCCGTTTTAACAGGCGGTACCGTAATAGCTGAAGAAACAGGCTTTAAATTAGAAAACGCAACTGTTCAATACTTAGGCGTAGCTAAAAAAGTTGTTGTTGATAAAGATAACACAACTATAGTTGAAGGTGCCGGTAGCACTGATGATATTAAAAAGAGAATTAACGAAATTAAATCTCAAATAGAAAAAACGACTTCTGATTATGACAGAGAAAAATTACAAGAACGTTTGGCAAAATTAAGCGGCGGTGTTGCAGTTGTAAAAATTGGTGCAGCAACCGAAGTTGAAATGAAAGAAAAGAAAGCAAGAGTTGAAGACGCTTTACATGCTACACGCGCAGCTGTTGAAGAAGGTATTGTACCGGGCGGCGGTGTTGCTTTAGTACGTGCTATTGCATCTTTAGACAACTTAGAAGGCGCTAATTTAGATCAAACAACCGGTGTTAAAATAATTAAAAAAGCTTTAGAAGAACCTTTAAAACAAATTGTTAATAATGCCGGTTTAGAAGGCGCTGTTGTATTAAATAAAGTTTTAGAAGGTACAGGTGATTTTGGATTTAACGCAGCAACCGAAAAATATGAAAACTTGGTTAAAATTGGCGTAATTGATCCTACAAAAGTTACAAGAACCGCTTTAGAAAACGCCGCTTCAGTTTCATCTATGTTAATTACAACAGAAGCTGTTGTTTACGAGAAAAAAGAAGAAGAAAAAGCTCCGGCAATGCCACCAAACATGGGCGGAATGGACGGAATGTACTAATAGATAACCGAAATTGGTTAATAAAAAAAACCCCTACTTTTAATGGTAGGGGTTTTTAGTTTTAAATGTTTTATATTTACTATTCTTAGTTTAATTTTTATGAGATTCCGTGATTACAAATTTTGCCTTAAAATCAGTAAATATTAATAATTTAATTTATAATGCAACTGATGATACCACTATTGGTATTTCAGCTTATATATATTGTCCGGATTGTAATATTTCGAAAGGTTTTGCTGCCGGTTATGCTGATTACATAGCCAAAACACTATTAAAGTCAACTGATTTATTTAGAATTGCAAGTGTTACAAAAACTTTTGTAGCTGCAACAATTTTAAGACTTTTTGAGGAAAAGCTGATAGATATTGATAGTAGTATATGCAACTATTTACCAATAAATTATTTAGAATTACTATTGAAAGGTAACTATGATGTAAATAAAATTAAAATTAAACATCTGTTATCTCACTCAAGCGGGATATATGATCATACCAACTCCGAAAAATTTAACAACCTTTTAAAAACTTCGCCAAATTATAAATGGACCAGAATTGAACAAGTAGAGACTTGTATAAATTACGGTTCTAAGTTAAACGAACCGGGTAAATCTTTTAATTATTCAGATACAGGATATATTTTACTTGGTGAAATAATTGAACAAATTACTAAACTGCCGTTATTCAACGCGGTAAATAAGTATATTGACTTAAACAAATTAAATATGAAAAATACCGTTTGGGAACATGAAGAAAGTACTAATAGAATTCATCAATACTTGAACCATAATGATACTTTTCATTTTCATCCTTCAATTGATTTATATGGAGGCGGAGGTTTACTTTCAAACTGCAAAGAACTTTCATTCTTCTTTTATTCGTTGTTCAATTCCAAAATATTTAAGTACGATAATACTTTGCAGATTATGCTAACAAAAAATAATTATGAAACAATACCGGAATTAGATTATAGATTCGGAATATTTAGAGTAGAGTTAGAAGGTATAGAAGGTTATACACATACAGGTTTTTGGGGAACTCAATTAATATATTTCCCGGCATTAAAAACTTCGATTGCTATAAACTATAGCGAGAAATGGAAAATAAAAGGGAATGCGCAAATATTTTCACATATTATTAAGATTATTGCGAATTAATATTTGTTGTAATTAATTCGTCTGTTTTTAATTATTTTACAATCGATTTAAAGTAATCTATTGTAATTCTCAATCCTTCTGCTCTATCAACTTTTGGCTCCCAGCCTAAAATTGCTTTTGCCTTAGTAATATCGGGTTGCCTAACTTTAGGATCATCTTCGGGTAGAGGATGATAAATAATTTTACTATTTGCATTAGTTATTTTTATTACTTCTTCGGCAAATTGTTTAATAGTAATTTCTGCGGGATTACCAATATTAATAGGATCTGAAGTATCGGAGAGTAAAAGTTTGTAAATACCGTCAACTAAATCACTAACATAACAAAAACTCCTTGTCTGCGAACCGTCTCCGAAAACGGTGATATCTTCACCGTTTAAAGCTTGTGAAACAAAAGCAGGTAATGCCCTACCGTCATTAAGACGCATACGGGGTCCGTAAGTATTAAATATTCTAACTATTCGTGTTTCGACATGATGATACCTATTATAAGCCATCGTCATTGCTTCGGCAAACCTTTTTGCCTCATCGTAAACACCACGTGGACCAATAGGGTTAACATTCCCCCAATAATCTTCACGCTGCGGGTGAACTACAGGATCACCGTAAACTTCACTTGTAGAAGCTAATAATATCCTTGCTTTTTTTTCTTTTGCCAACCCCAATACTTTATGAGTACCGAGAGAACCGACTTTAAGAGTCTGTATTGGTAATTTTAAATAATCAATAGGACTTGCCGGTGAAGCAAAGTGCAGAATATAATGAACCTCACCCGGAACATGTATAAAATTTGTTATATCGTGTTTTATGAATGTAAAATCTTCATTACCAAATAAATGTTCGATATTTCGTACATTACCGGTCAATAAATTATCAACGCATATTACCCTATATCCTTCGGCTATCATTTTATCGCATAAATGAGAACCTAAAAATCCCGCACCACCTGTTATTACAACAGTTTTTTTCATTTTAGCCCTACTTTTTTTTCTTTATAAATATTTATTAATATTGTTAATAAAAACATAATAATTGCAAAAACAATTGTATCTAATACTAATTTTGGACCCGATGATTTAAATGGAACAACCGCGGGATCTAATACTTGTACTGTACTAACAGTCTTGTTTTCTTGAATTGTTTCTTTAAAGTATTGTTTTTGCAAAAACAAATATACTTCATTAAATATTTTCACATCCCTGGTTAATTCCGCATATGTTTTTATAATATCAGGTACTTCCGAAAATGCAGGTAAATAATCTGTTTCACCTTTCTCACCTGAATCGAATTTTTGATATTGTTGTTTTAATATACCAAGTTTTTTATTCAAATTTTGAATAGTTTGGCTTTCATCAGATAAGCTAAACTTTAACGAACTAATCTGTATCTCGGTAGTAACTATCTCGCTTTTTAATTTAGCAGCATTTTCAATTGCAGCAGATAGTTGATCGTTTAACGAAACGGTTTTATATTGTTGCTGGAATTCTTTTAACTTTTGTTCGCTGCTATCAAGTTTTGTTTTAATTTCAGCAACTTGTTTTTCAACAAATATCCTGCTACTTTTAGCTTTAATATTTACTTTTTCGTTATTAACTTTATCAAGTATTTCAACAAATTTATTAGCAATTAACGCAACATTTTTCTTTATTAAATCATTTGATTTAGTAAAACGACCAAAATACGGAGTCTCCATCTCAATTGAAAATTTTAGAATACCTTCTTTTGTAACTTCAACTGAAACAATTTTCTGCAATTTTGAGGCGGCTACATGAATATCATCCGTATCAAAATAATCTAATAATTTAAATGTATCTATTACGGCTTCAGCAACAGAACGACTTTTTAAAATCTCGGCATTTAATAAAGAATTAGCACGCGAACCACCCAAACTTAAAAAACTTGATATATCCCCGCCGCCTGCTAACAAATTACTTAAAGAAGCAGGCTCTTCGTCACTCGGAGGTAGTACGGTAACTTCGGCAGAGTAACTTACAGGTGAAACAATAAAGTGTAGTAGTCCAAAAATAATACTGCTAATAATTGTAACTGTTAATATCTGTTTTCTGTTGAATATAAGAATATTCAGTATATCATGGTAGGTCAAATTAATTCCTCGCAGAAATTATTACCGCAACAACAGCAGTTATTAGCGCTGCAACCTGCCCTACAATTAGCATTGTATCTTTAAATACATCCCAAAACTTTGGAGGAGGCGGATCTTCCGGAATCCAAATTATATCTCCCGGTTGCAGCTCGCCTACTTCGTCGGCATCAATCCATTCTTTTGTATTAGCCTTAATTACTCTAACTTCCCCTTCAATTGCACGCCATGCAAATCCGCCGGATAAACGTATGTAATCATCAACAGTTAATTTAGGATCAAATATTATATTTCCCGGTTTTACGGCTTGTCCAACAACAGTAACATAATTAACTGCTTCGGGTACGTATATTTCATCCCCTTCTTTCAATATAATATTTTCTTTCTGATCGCCAAGCAAAAACAATTTTTCAAAATCAACAACCATTTTTCCCTTTTCGTGGCGGGTCATCGCTTTTAAATAATCGTACTCAACATCAGACATATCAGCACGCTGCAAATTTTTTAATCTTAAAAACTCTAAGTCAGGTTTTTCTTCGGAATGAGTCCTTAAAACATAAGCATCTTTTAAAGAAGCTTTTTCTCTAAAACCGCCGACTTGATTGATAATTAAATCTTTTAATGTAGTTTTATCTTTTTCAATTCTATAATAACCAGGTGAATTAACAAAACCGGATACTCTAACAAATCTATCAATCATAAATTCCGGTTTTTCTCTAACAACAATCTTATCACCCGGCTTAAGTAAAATATTGCCGTTATTTATTTCATCATACGAAAAGTAATTAATTTTTGTTTCTTTTGTATTGTTTACAAATTGAATTTGCTCAATACTATCTTTTCTTGCTTTATATTCTAAACCTCCGCATAATTTAATTAAATCTGCGACCGTTTCACCTTCACGATATTCATAAGTACCTTGGTAAACAACATTTCCAAAAACAACAACAGTCTTATCAACTCTTTTAATATTAACTATTGATCCTTCTCGTAAGAATGGATTTTGTAATTTCTCACCTAACCGCATGTACTTTGTTAAATCAAAGCTTTGTGTATTTCCCAAGTTGTCTTTAATTTCTATATTACGCATATCCGAATTTGAAAATACACCATAAGAATTCATAACCAATTCTAATAATCTTGTATTCCCGTTTAAATTGTAAGTATAAGGCTTTACAACATTACCGATTAACGAGACTTTAATTTTCTTAAATTCGGTTAAAGTTATATCTATTTTACCACTCTTAAAAAAATTTTTTAATTGGTCTTTAATTTTTTCCCGTGCTTTGCTTAAAGTCAAATCTTTTACACTAATAATACCCACTTGGTCAATAAATACATTCCCCTCATAGTCAATAATCGAAGAAAATGTAATCGGGTTTACCCCTGAAATAATAAATAATAACTTATCTCCGGGTCCTACATAATATTCATCAGCATCTAAGATTCCGTCTGCCGTAGTAACAAATTGACTTGAGGCAAAAAATTGACGAGTAGAGTCATAACTGAATAAATTAGCCCGACCGCTGTAGCTTGGATTTAATTGTGCCAAGCTAACAACGGTAATTCCAAAATATATTAATAGAATTTTCAGAAAATAGTTTTTCAATTTAAGCTTTTTTATCTTCATTACCGGTCGGTAATTGTTTATCTGTTCTTCCTGTTGCGGAAGGTCTGGAATAATAATAGTAGTATTTGTAGTATGAACCATAACCGGCTTTATAACTAAAGTTATTTAAAATTACTCCGACAAAAGAACCATGATCGTGACTTAATAATTCAGTCGATTTCATCATTAATTCTTTATCAGTTTGATTAGCAGATACAACTAATAAACTTACATCAACTAACCGACTTAAAATTTCCGAGTCGGTTACTGCAATTACCGGCGGTGAGTCAACAATTACTATATCATAATCTTGTCTTACTTTACTTAGGAAATCAGTCATTAACTGACTACTTAATAATTCGGAAGGGTTAGGAGGAATTGTTCCGGCAGTAATATAATATAAATTATCAACCTCAGATTTTCTAATTATTTCTTCATAACTTGCTTGACCGAAGAAATGATCCGTAATACCAGGGAAACGTTTTACTTTAAATACATTATGCATTCTCGGCTTTCTTAAGTCGCAATCAACAATTAATGTCTTTTTACCGGCATTTGCAAAACTTCCTGCCAAATTTACGGAAATAGTTGTTTTACCTTCTCGAGGTGTTGATGATGTAATTAATATTGTTTTTATAGAATCTTTTTCAACTTTTGAAAATTGAATTCTTGTACGTAATGCTCTAAAAGCTTCAGACGGAATAGAGTCAGGTCGTTTTGCAACAATAAATTCAAACTCATTTCCCTTTAAATCGATACCTTCAATTAATGGAACCCAAGCTAATACATTTATATTTTTGCGTTGAATGTCTTCAGGTGTTTTAATTGTATTATCAAAATAGTTTTTCATAAATGCAAAACCAAAACCAAGACCTACACCAAGTACCAACCCAACCAATACTATTAAGCTTCTGTTAGGCTTTGATGGTTTATCTGCTCGCCTTGCAACGTCAACTATTAAAACATTACCCGGTGCCGATTGTTCGTTTATTAATGCTTCTTGATACTTTTCTTCTACTAATTGATATAGTTTTTCATAAGCAGCTCTATCGCGTTCAAGTTTAGCTAAATCAATAGTTCGCTTTGGTAATTCGTTAAAATTCTTTTCGTAGTCTTTTACAACAACATCTAATTGTTTTACGCTTGCAAGTAATCCTTGATATGTTAATTCAGCTTCTAAAACTTTTCGGCTCAATTCTTTAATTTCTTCGGGACTTGAGGCAAAAATACCAGCTTTATATGTATTAATTTTAGAGTTTAGTTTATCTTTTAATTCTTTTATTCTCTTTTCAAAATCAGCAACTATCGTACTGTTTCTTGATTGCTGATTATTTGCTATTGCCAAATCTCTTTGTGATTCCAATTGAGCAATGTTTTCTTGCAATTGTCTTAAATAGGGTTCAGCTGCAAAACTTTCCAAGTAATCTTTAATCCTTGGATCTTGTTTTTCCATTTCGGATTTTAATTCCTTAAGATTTTTTTCGGCAATCATCAAATCAATTTGTCCGGCATTTCGTCTTGATTCAAAATCTGTCAACTGTTGAATTAATGCTCTTGCTTGCTCGGGTAATTCAACAATACCTTTTTGTTCTTGATAATTTTTTAATATTTCTTCGGCTCTATTTAATTCAACCATTTTTTCATTTCTTTGTTGAAAAAGGAACTCTTTAACGGTTGTTAGCTGAGCACGATTAATTTGTAAGTTAAACAATTTATATGCTTCTGCATACAGATTGGCAATTAAAGCAGCTTCAAAAGCTGAAGGTGATTCCACTGATATTTCGACAATATCAAGTCCTCTTTTCTGCTCAATACCGACTTTTGTTTCCAGTGTGGCAATAATTTCCGGTACAGATTTAATTTTTGTAGATTTATTATCTCCGACCTTTTTGTCAAAATCAAGTAACAAATAAAAACTATCTCTTTCCCCTACAATATTGAAATTTTCAATAAGAGAATTAGCAACTTTTTCTTTAATTGTATAACTTTTTAATACTTCAATTTCGTTAGCTATAAATCTATCACTTCCAAAATCTTGGAATTCAGGTATTAAAGGCGAATTTAATATAGAACCTTGAGGTTTTGAAATTTTCAAACTGGTTACTGATTTAAATATATCTCTGGCATTATAAGCATACAAAACCGAAACAAGGAGACCGGTAATTGAAATTAATAAAATAGGCGTTAAATTTTGCCTAATAATATTAAGATATTCTTTAAAAGATGTGGCTTCAAATTCTCGAGAATTTATATTATTATTGTTAATTTCCAATTCAGTTCCCTCTTATCTTGTAAGTAAAATTGCTAATGAAATTAAAGCGGAAAAGATAGAAAGTCCTATACTTAACCATTCTCTAAAAAAGTACTTAGGTGAAGTCGGAACAACTAATATATCCCCGGCTTGTAACTGCGGAACATTTAATTTTGACGTAAAAAGTTCTTTTTCCCACATTACATCATTTAAATTAAATTTCATTAATTCTCTGGTTGAATCAGCTGTAGTCCTATAAAGACGCAAATCATCCAGTTCAGAATCGGTTACGGGACCCCCTGCTAAAGATATTAAATCATTTACAGTAGAATTAACCGGAATTACATAACGCCCCGGATATCTTACGCTCCCCCAAATTGCTACTTTTATATTTAAAGTTCTGGGATCCGAATAATCAAAATAACCGCCTTGTTGTCTATAGTTGGTTTGCGGCATAGCCCCTAATTCATAATCGTTTGATTGTCCGTAACTAATACCGGTAAACAAACAAAAAAACAATATAAATAATACTTCTTTTCTCAATATAATTCCCTATAAGTTAGTTGTTTAATATAAGGGTTCATCCCCTCTCTATTTTTAGATTGATATTTTTTGTCGAAAAAATACCACCCAATATTCCAAAAATCACCCCTAAACTGGGTATAATCGTACTAATCATTATAATCCATTTTGTAAAATTAACATTGTTAATAATATTAGTCAACCCTAACAATAAAAAAAACAATAAAATAATACAAATTGTGCTCGCCGTCAAACCTAATAGCAACGAACTTAAATATATCGGCGTTTTTATTGCAAAAAGTTTAGCCCCAACTAATTTCATAATATTATAAGTTTCTACTCTTGAGTTATAAATTAATTTATTAGTAGAAAAAATCAAATAAATTGAAATTAGAACACTAACAAAGCTAAAAACATATAAAAATATTTGAACCGAATCAAAAAAATCAATAATCTTAATTAAATATTCATAATCATAAACAACGTCATTTACACCCTTTATATTTCTAAACTGATTAACAATGTTTTCAATTTCTTTAATATTTATTTTTTCGGCTTTCAAACTTAATCTTATCGATTCAGGTAATGGGTTAATTTCCAAAAAAGAAGAAAAGTCTTCTCCTGTTTCTTTAACAAATTCAGATTTTGCTTCATCTTTATCAATTAAAATAAACGATTTAATTAGCTTATTTGATTTCAAATAACTAAATATTTCCGTTTTATCATTTTTAGTTAACGAGTTTTCTAAAAACAAGTTAACTTTTATAGAACTAATTAACGAATTACTATAAGCTTTTGATAAATAAATACTTACAAATGCAGTACTTGTAATTAAAATTGATATTACAAGAGTAAAAATTGTAATTAATGCAGAACCTTTTTGCCTTGATAAAGATTTAAGTGCTTCTTTTAAATAAAATACTATCATATCAGTAATTTGACTCGTCTAACCATTTAATAATCTGCCATTTATTTTCACTATCTTTTTGCAGTGTTAAATTTACTCTTCCTTCAACAAAAATAATATCCGTTGGGTTAAAAGTTATTGTGAGATTAAAACTTCTAATAATATTTGAAGAATCCGAACTTAACGAAATTATATTGTTCCAAATTAAATCTAATCTTTGTGAGTTTTGGAATAAACCGTTTGTTACTCTCATTTCTTCATCCCTACCCCATGATACATCTACACCTCTATCGTAATCTCTATATATAAATGTAAATTGCTGCTCTAATAGTTCCCCATAAATCGTAGTATCCCTAAAAGTGTAGGCATACTGCAAATTTTGAAATATCCCGTCAATATTGGTTCTATCGCTAAGCAGTTTATCACCTGAATTAGTAGTTTCATCAAGCTTTGGTGCAAAAGGATTTGTACAATTACTAAAAATGAGCCCCAATAAAAATGCAAAAGGGATTATTAACTTATAAATAATACCTCCCTTTTAAGTCACTCCAACAACTAAACCCTTGTAAACTTCTATCTGTCCATTCGATAATTACCCATACATTATTTCTATCAATTTTTATCTTAAATTCTGCATTTCCTTTATAAATTTCTTGCCCTGATGAAAGAGTTTCTAAAGTAATCAAGTAATCATACTGATAAATTGCTTCATCTCCTTGTATATTAGCAACTTCATTTGATAATGTTAATGTAATCGGTTTTCCTGAAACAGTGTTATTTTTTAAGTTATTAAAATACCTTCTTTCACTATCTCTATTCCAATTTTGAAGAACATTAAAGTTGTTAATGGAAGTGCTTGAAGGATAAAATTTATAATCACTATCAATTAAAGATGAATCAGCTAAACAATTTAGATAATTTTCCGTAATTTTTTTGTCAAATGATTTAACAATATTTTCAAATAATATTGAAGGAATTGTTGCTTGCTCTAAACTTGTACCAGGTTGAATTGGTTTTTCGGGGTCTCTTGTTGATAATATATCACAACTATAGCATGATATTAAAACAAATATTATATAAGTAAATTTATTCATTTTCTAAAAACAAAATTATTCTCTCGGAACAAGATTTATCAAAAGAATCACCGTTATAATTACCAAATTCCCCAATAATTTTTAAACCTATTTCTTCAAATTTTTGGGATAGAAATTCCGGTTTATATAATTTTACCGATTCAAAAAACACTAAGTTATTAAGATTATTACCGATATTTATTTTTTTAATAACTCTATTGTTTTCAATCGTTCTTTTTTCGTTAATAGTAATATCATCAATTTTAGTATCAGATTCAAGCACTAAATTATTACAAACGTAATTACTGTTAAAATAATCAAATACAATAATACCTTTTTGTTTTAAAGAATTTTTGTAATTTTTAAAAAACAAAAAATTATTGCAATCATCTTCAAAATACCCGAAAGATGTAAAAATATTTAGAATAAGATCAAATTTTATTTTGAAAGGAACTGTACGAATATCAGCATTAACAATGCTATTAACTAATCCTTTTTGTAATGCTAATTTCAAAAGAGGGAAGCTTAAATCAAACCCATATAAGTTGTAAAAACCCTTTTCTTTTAGGTAACTTAAGTGCCTGCCTGCACCGCAGGCAGCATCTAAAATATAACAACTTTTTTCAATTTTTAACTTGTTAATAACTAATTCAAGCAACTTTTGTGCATCTTTATTATCTCTATGTTTATACACAATTTGATAATAATCTGATGCAAACCAATCCTTAAACCATTCGTACTTTTCCATTATATTTCAATTCTATTTAAAACTGCTCGACCAATAGTAGCCCCGTCCACAAATTCCAGATCACTTCCCATTGGTAATCCTCTTGCAATTCTTGTTACTTTAATATTAAGGGGATGTAAAGTTTTTGCTAAAAATAAAGATGTAGCTTCTCCTTCCGTATCAGGATTTAGTGCCAAGATAATTTCTTTTACAGCATTGTCTCTAAGTCGTGTTAAAAGCTCTTTAATGCGAAGCTGTTCAACACCCACGCCGCTTAAGGGAGATAATACTCCGCCTAAAACATGATAAACACCGGTAAACTCATTTGATTTTTCAATAGCAATAAGATCATTAATATCTTCAACTACACAAATTACCGATTTATCGCGTTTACTGCTTTTACATATATCGCAAATATCTTCGGTAGTAATGTTAAAACATACCGAACAATATGTTAAATTTTCTTTCAACCCTAAAATTGATTGAGTTAATAATTCAACATTTTTTTTATCGCTGCGTAATAAATGCAAAGCAAGGCGTTGTGCTGTTTTTCTTCCTATTCCCGGAAGTTTGCTAATCTCTTCAATTGCAATTTGTAATGGTTCTGCAATTAACAATGTTAAAATCCCGGAATATTAAAACCCGGAGGAATAACGCCTTTTGTTACTGCAGAAAGTTCATCTTCGGCTAATTTTCCGGCGGCATCTAAGGCTTTATTAACAGCGGCAACAATTAAATCTTCCAACATTTCTTTATCACCGGCATTAATAACTTCTTGTTCAATATCAACCGAAACAATTTCTTTTTTTCCGTTAGCAACAGCTTTAACCATTCCGCCGCCGCTTTCAGCACTAACAGTTTTATTTCCTAACTCATTTTGTACTCTTTCCATGTCAGATTGTAGCTTTTGTATTTGCTTCATCATCCCGCCCATATTACCTTTCATCATAAAAACCTCCGTAAATTTTAATGTATGATTTTATCAGTTTAATTTGTATTTTTACATTTTATATTTTTTTATTTTTAAAGTTTAAATTTAACAAAATTTCTTTAGTAATAAAATTTTAAGTTAATAATTATTTTTGTCATCAACTTAGGAAATAAATGATTACCAAATACGGATACGGGACGCTCGGATTAATTACAGTTTTTGTTTTTATTTTATTTGTTTTAGCTATATTCATTAAAAACCCAATTGTAAAATATTCATTATTTGTTATCGGAATAGGTTTACTTATTTTTTCGTTAAACTTTTTCAGAGATCCGGATAGAACAACCCCCAATAAAGAAAATGCGGTAATTTCTCCGGCTGACGGTAAAGTTCTAATAATTAAAAAGGTAATTCCTAACGAATATATAAAAGAAAACTGCATTCAAATTTCAATATTTATGTCTCCGCTTAATGTACACGTAAACAGAATTCCTGTTTCGGGAATAGTTGAATACTTAAAATATCATAAAGGAGAGTATTTAGTAGCTTACCATGACAAAGCGGATATTCGAAATGAAAGAATGATGATAGGGATAAAAGGAATGTACGGCAAGGTTCTTTTTTCTCAAGTAGCAGGAACGGTTGCAAGGAGAATAGTAACTGAGTTAAAGGAAGGACAAGACGTAAATGTTGGCGAAAGATTTGGGATGATAAAATTTGGAAGTAGAGTTGATGTTATTTTACCTGAAAATGTTGATTTGAAAGTTAAAGTAGGTGATAAAGTTACTGCAGGCGAAACTATCTTATTTGAGTATAAAAAATGATAAAATTTAAGTTTTCAAAAGCCGCTATTCCAAATTCTTTTACTGCAATGAACATTATTTGCGGTTTTTTTTCAATTGTGTATGCTTCTCAGGATTTATTTACGGTAGCTGCAATATTTATTATTGTAGCGTCAATTTTTGACGCATTAGACGGGATGATTGCCCGTTTTTTCAAAATCTCAAGTTCTTTTGGCGTTGAATTAGATTCTCTTTCAGATGTTGTTAGTTTTGGAGCTGCACCTGCTTTTTTAATTTATAAAAGTTATTTGCACACATACGAATTTTGGGGTATTGTTTTAAGTTCGTTTGTATTAGTTTTTGGTGCTTTTCGTCTTGCCCGTTTTAATACTACATTAGAAGATATTGAAACAAAACATGATTTTAAGGGTCTTCCGATTCCCGTGCAAGCTATAACCCTTTCTTCATTTATTATCAGTTTTTCTAAAAACGGTATTATACAACCCCCTTTTCATTTGCTTATAATTCCTTTAATTTTACTTTTATCTTTTTTAATGGTTAGTAAAGTTAGATATAATGCACTTCCTAAAATGAAAAATACAAGTCTTAAAGGAAAAATAATTTATCTTTCTATTTTAGTAATAGGACTTATATTGCTTGTATTAACCGGCGGAAATATCTTATTTTATATGTTTATTTCTTTAGTTTTATTTGGTATCTTAAGAAGTTTATATTATTTTATTATCGAAAAAATTTAATAACAAAATAGAGAATAAATTGTATCAAGTAACGGTAATTGTAAAGCGCAGACCGACTATAGTTGATCCACAAGGTAAAGCTGTGGAACAAGGAGCCAAATTATTAGGTTTTAATAATGTCTCTAATACAAGAATAGGTAAATATATTCAATTTAATATTAACACTGATGATTATATTTTGGCAAAATCTGAAGTTGAAGAATATTGCAAAAAGCTTTTATCAAATATGATAATGGAAGATTACGAATATACGTTGGAAGAAGTAAAATGAACCCAAAATTTGGTGTTGTAGTTTTCCCCGGTTCCAATTGCGATCATGACGCATACTATAGTCTTAAAAAAATCTTAGACCAAGATACTCAGTTTTTATGGCATAAAGATAAAGATTTAAAAAATAGTGATGTTATTGTGCTACCGGGTGGCTTTTCATACGGTGATTATTTGCGAACAGGTGCTATAGCAAGTCTTTCTCCTATTATGCAAAACGTAATTGAATTTGGAAACAAAGGGGGCATCATTATCGGAATTTGCAATGGTTTTCAAATTTTATTGGAAAGCGGTTTACTCCCCGGCGTTTTAATTCAAAATACATCGCTTAAATTCATTTGCAAAGATGTATTTCTTTCTGTTACTAATAAAAATACTTCATTTACTTCTAAAATCACAAAAGATATAATTAAAGTTCCTATTGCACATGGTGACGGAAACTACTTTGCAGATGCCGAAACAATTAACGAACTTAAAAAAAATAATCAAATAGTTTTTAAATACTCTTCGGCAACCGGAGAAGTTACGGATGAGTTTAATCCAAACGGCACAATAGAAAATATTGCCGGAATAATTAACAAAAAAGGAAATATTTTGGGAATGATGCCTCATCCTGAAAGAAGTTGCGACCCATTATTGGGAAATACGGACGGACAAGAGATTTTCAAATCAATAATTAGCAATTTCATAAAATAAAAGGAGAATTTTATGTTTAATATAGGTACAGGCGAATTAATATTAATAATTGTTGTAATTATTATATTATTCGGCGCAAAAAAAATTCCGGAATTGGCACAGGGAGTCGGAAAAGGACTGAAAGAATTTAAAAAAGCAATGAAAGACGTTGAAACAGAAATAAAATCTGTTGATACGGAAAAAAAGGACGAAGAAAAAAAATAATTAATCAATTTGGGAGTTCCAATTTTTGATTTATAATAACCATAGCAAAAAGAAGCAGTTAATTTTTGAAGGGAAGCTTTCATTAAAACAAAATGTATCCGAATTTTTAAACAAAATTGATAATAATAAACATTTAAATGCATTTAACTTTATAAATTTAAATGTTCTTGAACAAGCAGAAGAAATTGAACAAAAGATTAAAAACAACACTGCCGGTATTCTTGCCGGAATGGTGGTTGCTGTTAAAGATAATATTCTTCAAAAGGATATTCCGAATACTTGTTCTTCAAAAATGTTAAAAAACTACATTTCCGTTTACAATGCAACTGTTATCGAACGTTTAATAAATGAAGATGCAATTATAATTGGTAGAACAAATTGCGATGAATTTGCTATGGGTTCTTCAAACGAAAACTCTTATTTTGGAAACGTTTTAAATCCCCATGATAATCAAAGAGTTTCCGGCGGTAGCAGCGGAGGTTCTGCTGTTGCCGTTGCTTCAAAGTTATGTGACACAGCTTTAGGAAGTGATACAGGAGGATCAATTAGGCAACCTGCAGCTTTTTGCGGCGTTATAGGAGTAAAACCGTCTTATGGTTTAGTTTCAAGATTTGGATTAACCGCCTTCGCTTCATCTTTCGATTCAATTGGTTGTTTTTCAAATAATATAGATGATGCAGCTTTAGTTTTGCAAGTAATTTCCGGAAATGACCCAAAAGATTCAACTTCCGTGAAAGCAGAAAAATTTAATTTCTCTGCTATCGATAATTTTAATAAACTTAAAATTGGCTTGCCTAAAGAATATTTTTCGGATGGTTTGGATTCTGAGATTAAAAAACAAATTAATACATTTATTGATAGGATTAAATCTTTAGGTCACGAAATAATAGATATAAATTTACCTAACACCGAGTATAGCATAGCAACTTATTATATACTAACTACTGCAGAGGCTTCATCCAATTTAGAACGTTTTGACGGTGTGAGATTTGGATACCGGTCAAGTTCATCAACCTCATTATCTGATATGTTTATAAATTCTCGTACAGAAGGTTTTGGTGACGAAGTTAAACGTAGAATTATGCTTGGTACATTTGTATTATCAACCGGCTATTATGATGCCTATTATAGAAAAGCGCAAAAAGTTAGACGTTTAATTAAAGATGATTTTAATAAAGCATTTCAATCGGTCGATATTATTTTAACTCCGACTACTCCGACTGTTGCTTTTAAAATTGGAGAAAAATCAACTGATCCGTTAGAAATGTATTTAAGTGATATATATACAACCTCTGCAAATTTAGCCGGCATTCCGGGAATAAACATACCGATCGGTAATAATAAAGACGGTTTACCCATAGGTGCGCAATTAATGGCTAAACAGTTTGACGAAAAGATATTATTCTCATTCATAAAACAAATAGACGAATTTTTAAAATAAAAGTATCAGGTAAACCCATGAGTATTTTATTAGACAAAACTACAAAAGTATTAGTACAAGGAATAACCGGTGGTGAAGGTTCTTTCCATGCACAACAAATGGCAGAATACGGAACAAATGTTATTGCCGGTGTTACCCCGGGTAAAGGCGGAACGACTCATAACGGAATACCCGTTTTTAATACAGTTAAAGAAGCCGTAAAAGCTACCGGCGCAAATGCGGCTGCAATTTTTGTTCCTCCGGCTTTTGCTGCAGATGCTATATTGGAAGATGCAGATGCAGGAATTGAACTTATTGTATGTATTACCGAAGGGATTCCGGCTGATGATATGGTAAAAGTTTATAATGTTATTAAACATAAAAATGTAAGATTAATAGGACCAAACTGCCCCGGAATTATTTCACCAGGTAAAGCAAAAATTGGCATTATGCCCGGATTTATCCATTTACCCGGTAACATCGGTGTAGTATCCCGTAGCGGAACTTTGACTTACGAAGCTGTAAAACAATTATCAGATTTAGGTATCGGTCAATCTTCATGTGTTGGGATCGGTGGTGACCCAGTTATCGGTTCAAGATTTATTGATATCATCAAATTATTTAATGATGATCCTGATACGGCAGGTATAATTATGATCGGAGAAATTGGCGGAAGTGCCGAAGAAGAAGCAGCAAGTTTTATTAAAGATAACGTAAAAAAACCGGTTGTCGGGTTTATTGCGGGACAAACAGCTCCTCCGGGAAGACGCATGGGACATGCCGGCGCTATTATATCAGGCGGAAAAGGAACTGCAAAAGAAAAAATGGAATTTATGAAAGAGTGCGGTATTGCAGTTGTTCAATCACCGGCTGAAATTGGAATTACAATGAAAAAACTTTTAGAAAAATAGGAGTTAAATTTGAATAATAGAACTTTAGCTATTTTAAAACCGGATTGTTTGCAAAATAATTTTGTTGGTCAGGTTATCACAAAAATTACCGAAGCGGGTTTTAAAATAATTGCATTAAAATCCGTAAAACTCACTTCCGATTCAGCAAAAGGATTTTACGAAGTACATAAAGAAAGACCTTTTTTTAACGATCTTGTTGAATACATGACGTCCGGTCCTTGCATTCCTATTGTATTGGAAAAAGAGAATGCTGTAATAGAATTTAGAAAACTAATAGGTGCTACCGATCCGGCCAAAGCAGAAGAAGGCACAATAAGAAAATTATTTGCTAAAAGTATGCAGGAAAATACAGTACACGGTAGTGATTCCGATGAAAATGCAGCTAAAGAAATTTCACATTTTTTTAGCAGAAGAGAGTTGTTAGATTTAACAGGTTTTTAATTTGCTTAAAAAATGGGAAAAACTTTCCGAAACTACATTTGCCGACAATAAGTATTGGACTTATAAAATTGATCGGTTTAAAATAAATGATGAGGTTGAAGGGGAATACCATTACGTCCAAACACGAGGATCGTCAATGGTAATCCCTATTAATTCCGAGAATAAAATTTTACTTACTAAGCAATATCGCTACTTAAATAATACAGAAAGTTACGAATTTCCGTGCGGCGGAGTTGAAGAAGGTTTATCAAGCCAAGAAAATGCACTTAAAGAATTAAGAGAAGAAAGCGGTTTTAGTTGTAACAAGTTAGTTAAAATTGGTTATTTTGCACCTTACTCAGGCGTAGCAGACGAAATTTGTGATGTGTATATTGCAAAAGATCTATACTACTCCCCTCTTAATGCAGATGACACGGAAGATTTTGAGGTCGAGTTTTTTACTATAGCAGAAATTGAAAAAATGATAGAAGATAATATAATTTGGGATGGAATGTCGCTTGCTGCGTGGATACTTGCAAAAAATAAATTAGGGTGATATTATGATACGATTTACTTTTTCTTTTTTAATTTTGACTTATTCTTTAATTTATAGTTACCAACAAAACAATCTGAAAGAATCTGTTAAAACCGGTGCTGATATTTTAATTGAAGAGAAATTAGACGAGCTTAAAAATAAAAATATCGGCATTGTTACTAATCATACCGCTGTTCTTAAAAATGGTACACACATTGTAGATACTTTATCTAATATTAAAAACGTTAATATTGTTGCATTATTTGGACCCGAACACGGAATAAGAGGAGATGCACCGGACGGACATACAATTACAGACGGGAAAGATCCCAAAACCGGAATCCCAGTTTATTCATTATACGGTAAAATTAACAAACCGACTAAAGAAATGCTTAAAAATGTTGATGTTCTAATATTTGATATCCAAGATATCGGAGCTCGTTTTTACACTTTTATTTCTACGTTGTATTATACATTACAAGCCGGCGCCGAAAATAATATTCCGGTAATAATATTAGATCGTCCTAATCCTATTGGCGGTATTAATGTTTGCGGAAATATCACCGAAAAGGAATATTTATCTTTTGTCGGTATTGCACCTATTGCAATTCAACACGGCATGACTGTTGGCGAACTTGCTTGTTTTTTTAACGGTGAAGGATTATTGGGAGAAGGATTAAAGGTTAATTTAGAGGTTATAAAAGTAAAAAATTGGAAAAGATCACAATTATATTCCGAGACTGATTTAAATTGGATCAATCCATCACCTAATATGGTTAGCTTGGAAGCGGCAATGGTTTATCCGGGTTTATGTTTACTTGAAGGAACAAATGTTTCTGAAGGACGCGGTACTAAAAAACCGTTCTTGACTTGTGGTGCTCCGTACATAATTAGTGATGAATTAATTACAGCACTTAGGAAATACAATTTTGAGGGAGTAGATTTTTTACCGACAACTTATACTCCTATTGATATTCCTAACATGGCTTCTAATCCAAAATATAAAAACTTAACTTGTAACGGAATTGAAATAATAATTGACAAAACTAAAAATTTTGATGCCGTAAAATTAGGAATTACAATAATATACGAAATAAACAAAATTTATAAGGGTAAATTTGAATTTAGAAAAAAATCAATAGATAGGCTTTACGGAAGTTCTAAGTTATTTGACTATATAACCGAAGGGAAATCTCTTGATGATATTTTCAATTCATGGAATCCGGATTTAAAGAAATTTAAAGAACAAAGAACAAAATATTTATTATATAATTAGAGAGGAATATGAAAAGAGCACTTTTATTTTTATTGATCGTTGCGTTATTTGTTTCATGCGGAAGCAACGATAAAAAAGAATCAACGAAACCGGAAGTTGAAGATGTAGGCGGAAAAACATTTGATTTAGCTTATAAATTTAAAGCCGGAGATAAATTTTCATACAAAATGAAAACTGTATCGGGACAAGGACAAGAAATGAAAACTGATTCCGTTCGCAAAACCGAATTAAACCAGACTGTAAATTACAAGTTCGATTTTGAAGTTAGAGAAGTAGATAATGATAAAAATACAGAATTTAGTGTTATTTTATCGGAAATTAGTGTAGATGTAAGTGCAAACGGTAAAAAATTTCAATATACAGGCGGTAAAAAATTAAATGACGATGAAAAGAAAAACTTTATAGAATATGAAGCTATGTATAAAGTTCCTTTCGGAATTAGAGTAAATAAAATTGGTGAAATAGTCGAAGTATTTAAAACCTCTAAAATTGTTGATAATATTATTGAATTGCAAGGATTAAAAGATAGTGTTAAAAACGAAGATAAGCAACAATATCTTGTAAATATGAACGAAACAGCAATTAAACCTTTATTACAACAATTTTTCAGAAGATTACCCGAAAAGAAAATCGGAAAAGATTCGACTTGGACTTTCTCCTATCCTTCAGCTTTAATGGTATATAAACTTAATAATACTACAATTTACACTGTAAGAAATTTCTTAAAACAAGACGATGAATTACTTGCTAATATCGATTTATCATTAAGTACTTCTTATGAAGGGAAAAATAAAGTAACCGAACGAGGGGTAAACTATACTTTTAGCGAACCCAAAATTTCGGGATCAGGTAATATTTTGTTCAACGTAGATAAAGGTATTTTACAAAAAGCCGAAACAAATACTAAACTCGAATTAAATTTACTTATGCAAGCTCAAGGCATTACCGCAACACGTAAAGATTTTTCGGGAAATACAAATTATATAGAATTGGTTAAATAAAAACTTATTTTGGATTCTTATAAAAAAGGGCTTATTAAAAGCCCTTTTTTTATTAATTTTTCTATTATTAAATATTCAATTCATAAATTAAACAGCTTAATAATACTCCGCCTATTTTATAAGCTTATAGCCTCAAAAATTAATTTACTAATAATTTTATTATCTTTACCAAAATCCATATTAATTCCGATATAGTTATTGTATTTATCTATTAAACTTACAGGTAATCCGTTAATTTTGGAAGATATACAAGTATTATCATTTTCTAAAATGTAAAAATCACTTTTGTAATTAATTTCTCCTTTTAACCAATTAAAATTTAAACATGAGTGCTTAGTATAATTAAAGTCAGAATTTTTTAGGATTATATTTTGTGTTTCGTTAAACTTGTAAACATCCGAGTGCAATAGTCCTAAACCGCATAAATTACTCCCTATAATATTAGAGCACATCAAAAACATTCCGTTATTAATTCCAATAATCTTTCTGTTTAAGATTTTAATAACATTAGAAAGATTAAAAAGTTGAAGTTTTCTATTAGCTTTTAGTAAATCACCACAATCCGGCATAATAATAACGTCTGATGTACATAAATTAATTTCATCAGTAATCATTTTAACTGCAAAATCAAACTCGGAAAGTAAATTCATAATCCTTTCCGAATTAATATTATCATAATTTACTATAGATACTTTCATATATCACTCATCAAATAATTCTTTATCAACATCCACAACTAACAATGGTTTTGCGGGATCTGTTGAAGCTCCTATTTTTATAGCCCAGCTTGTTTTATTAAAAATATCTTCATCCGTAACAAAATGAAAATCTAATAATCCATCCGTTTTAATTCCCGTTCGTAAATAATTAAATTCACTTAATGCGGCGCTCCAGCCTTCCAATAAATTTTTTAATGCAGTCATTTTATCTTTATTATTTAGTACATGAATGATTAAATCAATATCGCTGCTTGCATTTGCCGTTGCATTTTTAGTACTGCCGAGTATGTAAAAACCTTTAATTCCAAATTTTTTAACGTCAATACTACCTACAATTTTTTCCGCCATTTTATAACGCCACTTCCAATGGTCTGTTTGGTGTTTTTCAACCACTTCGGTGTACTGTTCTGTAGGTACATATTCATGAGTAGGAGTAGTTAAATATCCAACAGCTTGATCTACCTCAGCATTCATTAAAACTTTTAACACTAATCCGTTTGTTTGTTTCGGAACATCTATTATTTTAATAACATCGCCTAAATACTCATATTCTGGCAGAATATCTGCAATATGATTTGAAGAATCAATAAAAAACATTTCGTTAAAAACAATTCCGGGATCATCCGGATATAGCGGTAAATATCTTATGGAAGCTTCTACTAAATCCTGAAAAAAATGAGTACCAAAAGATAAATCGGGTACATAATTCCCCTTTTTTCGAGCAATTTCAATTAAAACGGCAGTATTATTTATATCAGAATACGTTACGTTTACTCCAAGTTTTATATCTCCACGACTTCCCCACCTTCCGGGTCCCATTAAAATAAATTGTCTTTTGGGTAACAGTTTATTCAGCTTTCCGACAGCTCTGCCTACTGCCAAATAGTCTTCTTTATTCGGCAATTCTCCGTACTTAATCGGATCTACATATACAATGTGGGTAATGTCCTGAACTCTGCCGTTTGATACATATCTATCAGCTGAAAATATAAACTTATCTGACGAAATTTCTTTTGGAATCGGACTTGGGGCAATGTCTTTCGAGTAACTTTGCGGACGGCATTGCAATAAGTAAAAGTCGGTTCCGTCACTCGCAAATTCAATATCAACGGGTGATTGTATTTTATTTTCAAGTAGCCTTAAAAGCTCCTGTATTTTTTTTATAAATCGAGTGTTATTTATTAAATTATCAAAAGTAATAACTAAATCATCAGTCTCAAAATCTAATTCAAAACCAATTGGGTTACGAATATGATTTCCTTCTACAACAGAAACCATTTTATGTGCAGAAGGAATTTTGTCTCCGACTTCTTTTAAAACTTCAAATATATTTTTAGTTTCAAATTCGTTAGTTTCTAAATTAATTACGTCAATTTTAGTCGGGCTATACTTTATTTTCTCTTCCACCGAAACATTTACAACTAAATTTGGTTGACCCGGTGCTAATAAAATAGGAAAATCATCCCCCACTCTATCAACTGCTCGTGTTCCTAATCCGGGGACTAATCTAACCAAACCGTCTTCTCTTTTAATTCTGGGAGACCACCTAAATTCATTATTACTAAAAGCAACACCGGCAAATGACGGGAAATAATATTTACCAACTTGCGTTCCCACAACCTCTTGAATCATTATTCCCATCTCTTCGTCAAAATCTATTAAATTTCTTTCTGCTCTATACATAATCGGGTCAGGACTAAATACCGAAGAATAAACTTCCGCAATTGCATCCATCAAAGCTATTAATCTTTCTTGTTTAGTTCCTCTGTTAGCCAAAAATAATGATTTATATTTACCGGAAAAAGCCGCACCTATCTGATCTTCCAATAAACTGCTGCTGCGTACTACAATCGGTTTATCACCAAACTCATCCAAGGCAATACTTAAACCTTTTATTATCTCCGGAGGAAATTCTGCATTTTTAAACACTTGAACAATATGCGGGTATTCTATCCTAACTTCATCAATCTCTTTATACTTTTGTTCAATCACTTCTTCTAAATTGTTGTATTGTATAAAATGAATCATTGCATCACTTGTAATGTACCAAGTTTTTGGCGTTTTTATCTCGCCATATGTATCAAAATTCATATTATGTTTTTTGATAATTTGAGATGCAAGAAAAATTCCGGCACTTTTTCCTCCCAGTTTTCCATGACTTTGAGGTGGAAATATTATTTTATCTATTAATTCAAAAAAATCATTTAACGTAACAAATTGCTGAGCAATGCTTATAAAGCCAAGTTGTTCCGTAAAAAATCTCCTTAATAATGCTACTCGTAATCCTTTATCGGCTGAAGGAGAAAGTTCTATTTTTTCGCTTGTAAGATGATAATACTTTCTTAAAGCATCGCCAATATCTGCTAAAGAAGAGTATAAACTTTCAACTACCTTCATTAAGGAACTTGATTTTTCTTCTTGAATCCATTTTTGAATTTTTGCTAATATCTCGTTTTCTTTAAGATATGAATTCGTTAATCTTAATACCGCATCAATATACTCTTGATTATTTATAGGGGATTTTTTAATCGGTTTATTTTCATCCACTAAAGTACCGTCTTGCGATGTATTTTGGTTACTTGAAGTTTTCATTAATAATTCAGCTTCTTCAATACCGCTCCAGCACATTAAATATAGTAACTTACGAATAATACTTTTAAAAAGTTTTGGATCAGTCTTTTTTAACATATCCAATATTATTATCCATTCAGCTTTATTCTCCCCTTCCGATCTATTTTTAACCAAATCTAAATCACTAAATACCGATTTTAATTTTCTATGAAGTATGAAAAAGCCGATTCTGTGCGATATGGTACTTAATAATTTTTTTTCTGTCTTAAAAAATGGTCCCTCATCCGACTGGGGCATTTCTTTCATATAATAAACATTAACAGAACCGATAATTTTATCTTGAACAGTAATATCAGTAGATAAACACCAGGGTGTTTCTCTAAATTTATTACTCATGTAAACTCTATCTTCGTAAAAAATTTGAACTTCTGTTATTGTGGGGTATTGAAAACCTGTCGGCAGGACTTTTGAAATATTTTTTAGTGCATCATCAATTGAAATTTCGTTATTTCCCAATATTTCTTCAATATTAAATAAACAGTTTAATTCCTTTGCTCTTTCTTGCAAGTCATTAATTAAACCTTCAATATTTGAGTGCAAATCTGTCATTTTTACCCCTTTAAAATAAAAAACCGGTTATATTAAATTTTCTTATCTCGTTAATAATATTATAAAAAATATTCAATAAAACAAGAATTTTATATAACCGGTTGTTAAAAACTATAATTAGATTATTTCAAATTAGAATTTATATTATACCCAACCTCTTT
>CALGLM010000361.1 GCA_937930275.1 uncultured Ignavibacteria bacterium | reverse complement strand
AAGGTCAAAATAAAACATCTAAAGTTAAAGAAGAAAAAGAAGATAAGCCGATTAACTTAAAAGTTAAAAAAACGGTTAAGGATGTTACCGAGCAGAAGCAAGAACAAGTAAAAACTGAAATTGTTGTTGATACAAAAGATAAAAAAACGATATTAAACGATCCTATTAATCATGAAACGAGTGCAGAAAAAACCGTGAATGTAACAGATAACGGCAAGCAGAGCAATATGGGTAATAATACCGAATCGAAAGAGCATAAAGATTTATCTGCAGGTCTAAATATTAAAATCGGTGAAACAGATAATACAAGAACTGGCAAGGTTTTTGAAGAAACATATGTAAAATCGGGAAATGAAAGAAACGTAAAACTGACCGAAGTAATTAAGGAAGTTAGCAGGTATTTAGAAAAGCAAGATAAAAGCAGTATGACGCTTAACATAGAACCGGAAAACATGGGAAAAGTTAAGATATCTGTTGAAGTAAATGATAAAATAGTAAAAGCTAATATAACGGTAGAAACCGAAGTTGTTAAAAACATGTTGGAAAGTAAACTTGGAGATTTACAAAGCAATTTAAACAAAAACGGAAATCAACAAGGGATGATAAACATCAGTCTGCAGAATAACGAAAACAAAAATAGCGAACGAAATGCGGGGAAAAGAAAACCTGCAGGCGAAAACAAACAGATTGATAAAATTGAAAACGAAACCGAAGAAATTAAAAAATCATTAGGTTATAACACAGTTGAATATTTAGCATAACGAGGTAAATATGTCGGACGGAGTAACAAGTATAAATTTTGGGGGAAGTACTACTACAGGTACTTCAACTACAAAAGGTAAATCGGAATTAGGTAAGGATGATTTTTTAAAGTTGATGATAACACAGCTTAAAAATCAAGATCCGACCGAACCGTTAGATAGTTCGGCATATGCATCGCAACTTGCGCAATTTAGTAGTTTAGAGCAATTAACAAATATTAATACGTCTTTAAATACAAGCTTAGATGCTAATTATTTATTAACTCTATCTATAAACAATACAATGTCTGCAAGTTGGATTGGGAAAGATGCTAAGCTAAGTGGTAATGTATTAAATAACAACGGTCAAGAAAAAATTAGTTTAGGTTATAATTTACCTGCCGAAGCCTCAGATGTAACGATAAAAATATACAATAAGAGCGGCGCCTTGGTAAAAACTATAGAAAATTGTGAAAAAAATGCCGGAGACCATAAACTTTCTTGGGATTTTTACGATAATAATGGTGTGAAATTAGCGAAAGGTGATTACACGTTTTCTGTAGAGGCAAAAACCACGGACGGTAAAAGTATGACGGTTGAGAGTTACAGAATAGGTACGATTGATTCGGTTAAGTACACTTCAAGCGGAACTGTTTTGATGATAGGAAATGTAGGATACTCTTTATCGGAAATAGCTGAAATACTAAATTCAACAGGTGATTAATTAAATAGGAGACCAAAAACATGAGTAACATGGTAAACGG
>CALGLM010000360.1 GCA_937930275.1 uncultured Ignavibacteria bacterium | reverse complement strand
TGGGGTCAACAAATGTTGCATTATCTTTAATTGTGTTTGGATTAAAAATAACAACATCGGCATAAAAATCGTTACTTAATAAACCTCTGTTTTTTAAGCTTATTTTTTTTGCCGGCATGTAAGTCATTTTATTAATTGCCGTTTCCCAATCAAACAATTTTTCTTCTCTACAATATTTACCCAAAACCCTTGCAAATGTTCCGTAATATCTTGGGTGTGGTTTTCCGTCTCCCAATTTTCCCAAAGGAGAAGTTGCGTTACCGTCTGATCCAATCATTACAAGTTTATTTTGTAATATTCTGTGCAAATTATCTTCATTCATTGCAAAACCGACCATTCCAACGGAAAGTTCTTCGTCAATTAATAGTTTTACAATAAAGTCGAGAGGTTCTATGCTGTTAATTTCGGCACACTCAATAATATTTTTCCCTTCGTACTGCTTATTATTTTCATTATTAACATTACTAATAACTACATTTTTCCAACCGCCTATTCTATTTCCCCTGCTTTCGGCATATTCTTTAATTTTAGGCAGCAATGTAGTATCTTTAAGCCTTGCTATTATTTCTTCACCGTTTCCTTGCCTACTCCACAATGGTAAAAAAGTACTTAAACCCGTACCATATGCAATATAAGGATATCTATCGGCATTAATCGGTAATCCGTTTATGTGAGCTTCTTCAATTTTTTCAATTACTTTATCAATTTTGTACCAATTTGCCGGATTACAGGTTTTTAAGTGTGCAATTTCTAAATTTACTTCTGCTTTTTTACAAATTTCAATTGCCTCATCAATTGCCTCCAATAAAGTATCGTCTTCGTTACGCATATGCGTATTATAAAGACCTCCATATTTTGCAACAACTTTACTAAGCTCAATTAATTCGGCAGTATTTGCATAACTTCCGGGGGCATACTCCAACCCGGTCGATAATCCGAAACTTCCCATTTCCAAATTTTCGGCAAGTACTTTTTTTAGTTGTACAAGCTGTTCGGGAGTAGGTGGAACGTCATTTCTTCCCATTACAAATGCACGTAAATCACCGTGCCCCGTAAAAGAAGCATAATTAATAGAAATTTTATTGTTTAATGCTTGATAAAAACCGTCCATTGTTTCCCAATAAACATCCAAATCATATTTTTTCCTTAAATGTTCGGAATTAGATTTGGCATCTTCAGGTAAATACGGAAAAGGAGACGAACCGCAATTTCCGCTAACTTCGGTAGTTACTCCTTGCATTATTTTACTTTCACCGCCTCCGTTAACCAATAATTCTATATCCGTATGAGTGTGAATATCTATAAAGCCCGGAGATACATACATATCTTTTGCATCAATTATTAAATCAGCCGTTGCAGAAGATAAATCTCCGATAGCAGTTATTTTTTCTCCTTTTATTCCCAAATCCGCCTTAAACATTTTTTTACCGCTGCCGTCTATAAGCATACCGTTTTTAATAATAGTATCAAAACTGCTTGAAATTTTAAAACCAAACGAAAGTCCCATAGCAGCTAATGAAGTTACCTTTACAAAATCACGTCTTGACATTCCGATTTCCATAATTTAATCTCCTCTTAACATATATACAATTATCAGATGTAAATTACGGATAAATTTTTTAAGTTACAAGTTTATAGCAACCGATTTACAAAACGTATTTAAGTTAATCGCCTAAA
>CALGLM010000359.1 GCA_937930275.1 uncultured Ignavibacteria bacterium | reverse complement strand
GAAACCGATTCGTGTATCTGCAGTATTAAAATTGAAAACGAAAGCGAGAAAAAAAATAAACTTGATGAAAGAATATCAAACAAAAAGGAATTAGACGAAATAGCAAATTTTTTATATGCTGAAATAAATAAAAACTTAATAAATGTTAATACAAAAAATAAAGATTTATTTATTCTTAACTTTAATAAAAAATTTTTGTTGGGTAAGCATTTATTTGAGAATACCGATTTTAACAAATTGCATGTAGATGGTACATCCTTTTTGTTTGCGGCTGTTGTTGCTTTTGTTTCTAACGTCTTTAAATTACCTATAAATGCAAATTATATTTTTACCGGTGCATTTGATTATAAGGGGAATGCCGTTGCAGTAAATAGCATTGATAAAAAATATAAAATAATAAAAAAAGAAAGGCCCAACACCCAAAAAATATTTATTCCGCCAATTTCATTAATTAATGATAATAAAATATTAGACATAATTAATTCCGAGAGGGCTATTTTTGAAGAAGTTAAAGATATTGGAACATTAATTGAAAAAGTTTTTAATAAAACACTTAAAGAAATTTGCGAAATTGATACCGATAGTTTTATTAAGGATTATTATTATGTTTTATGTAAATTTTTAGAGGCAAAAGATTTTGAGCTTAAAAAAGAATATTATGATGATATTTTGATGCAAAATAAAAATATCGAGTTCTGGACGTTTTCCGGAGAGAATTTTGATGTTTTTCCCGCGGATTTAAGTTTTAAACATACTACAAACAATACGGATTTTATAATTTTTTACGGTAAAGTTGCTAATATTTATACAGGTTATATTTTAGCTCATCCTTATAAACAGAGCGAATCATATTTTTGCATTAAAGAAGGGAAAGACGGCGGTATTAAAATTTTTGCTCGTCCTAAAGGAGATAAGCAATACATCGGCTATTACATAGATTCACCTGAAATTAATAATTTGCTTAAAAATTAATTTTATTTTGGAAATTCTAAAATATTTATACTCTTACTAATTATCATTAATAATTTAAGAGGTACAAAATGTTTTGGGAAATAGTAGTTAAAGTTGTTGTTGCAGTAGCAGTTGAAGTAGTTAAAGAATTGAGTGACGGGGCTAATTAACAGCCCCCAACTTTTTTTTGATACAAATTTTTTGTTGCATGTGTACAATAAATATTGTAATTTGTAAAAAATATTTAAAAGAGTTTGAGTAATGCTAAGTATTGTGAGGTTAATAAAGGCTTTTGAGTATAGTAGCGGTTTGAGCGCATACATACCGCAATATATCATATCTAACCGGTTGGGGGTACTACAATCAGGTTATAGAAAGGCTTTTGTTAATTTGGTCAATTATTTATCCATTATTTTAAAGTAAATTATACTAAAATACGGAAATATGGAAAAATTATAACTATTTATATATAAATCACGAATTGTTGATTTTTTAATTAATATATAAAATTAAAGATGACTAAATAAAATTTCAAAAAATAAGGAGAATTGAATGGAAAAACTTGTTTTCGAATGTGAAACTATTACCCCTATGTTTTTGGGAGGTGCTGACGGCAATGCCGAACTTAGACCCCCAAGCATTAAAGCCGCATTACGATTTTGGTGGCGGGCTTTGAACGGCGGGTTACCCCTTGAGCAATTAAAACGACAAGAAGCCGAGATTTTTGGAGGTAGCGGGGATAATGAAGGGAAAAGTAAGTTTAGTATTAGAGTTGAAAATAGTAAAATTAAACCCAGTCAAAGATTATTAAAATCATTTAGAGTACCTGCAATTAACCATCATTCAATAAGTATAAGTATTCTTGATTATTTAACTTTTGGACCGTGCAGTTATAATAAAACTATTAAAAGCAACGAATACAATCGTACATATATAGATATTGGTTCAAAATTTGATCTTGTGTTTTCCTATGATAATAATTTAATAAATAAAACCGAGATTTTTGATCTCTTGTTTTTGGTTTCTTGCATAGGCGGACTTGGAGCAAAATCGAGAAATGGTTTTGGAAGGTTTATTATTAAAAACGATGAAATAACCGAAGATTATTTTGCTAATTTATTAAGTAAGATTAAAAAGATTAAAAATGATATAGCTGAATTTACAGCTTTTTCAAAAGATGTAAAAATTTACAGAACAAAAGTCTCAGGTGCTACACCTTTAGAATGCCTAAAAGATTTAGGTACACTTTATTTGCGAGGACGCGAAAGTGTTGAAGGAAAACACATTTATAAACTTAGACAATATATAGCTTCACCGATAATAGTAAATAAAAGAACTGAATCGATTTTAGAGAGGCATGCAAAATTACATTTTATGACAGTAATAAAAGAGAAAAATGAATATTTTGGTTATATCTTCTTTTTACCATATCTCTATTG
>CALGLM010000358.1 GCA_937930275.1 uncultured Ignavibacteria bacterium | reverse complement strand
ACCACCGAGATCTACACTCTTTCCCTACACGACGCTCTTCCGATCTTGATGAAGAAGCTAAATTTCTATTAACCCAAAGTTACTCTTGGAAAAAAATACAATTAGCAAAAGAAGAAGAAGAAGTTAAACAAGCTTTATACCAAGATACTTATGCGTTTATTGCAAATGGTTTTGCACAGCATACGGCAATGTCTAAGGCTGCAACGCTTGCTTTAATTTATATGCACACTTCTGAAGCTGTAATGAAAGCATGGGCTGTTGGGGGACCTTTTTTGGGTCCGGTTCTCGCGGCAATAGTTGCTGCTGCGGGGGCCGCTCAAGCCGGGAAAGTTCTAAATATAAAAGGATTTGCAGAAGGCGGACGTTTACCCGCCGGTGAAGTAGGTTTTGTTGAAGGATATAGAAATGAAATAATAGCACCGGAAAAAAACTTTGTGGACATTATGAGGGGCGAGCTTATACCAAAAGCTTTGGAAACGCAGCCGGAAAGGAAATCGTATGATAAACTTTTGGATAAACTTGATAACTGGCAAAAAAGTTTAACATTTAAACTTGAGCGAGGTGATTTATACTCTTCGTGGGAGCAGGAAAGTAAATTTAGAGAGAGAAATGCATGATAATATCAAGCGAAATTTTTAACGGCAATTATTATACATTAAATATACCGGAGTTAACCCAATCAATCGAAATACGCAGTATAAAACGCCCACAATTAAGTTATGGAGCCGATAATATAGACAATGAGTCAATTTTTTTCCCTTCTAATGTAAAAATCGAGTTTTTTTGTCTTTTCAATTTACTCCCCTATTTATGCCATAAAGATATAACTGTAAATATATTTGAAAATGATCTTTTGATATTTAAAGGGTACTTGGATGTAGAAGATATAAACTACAGCCCATTAAAAAATATATACTCATTACGGTTTATTGACCAAAGTGATAAACTAAAAAGATTAAATTATGACCAAAGTGTTGGATATACCTCCAATAACTGGACTAAAAAAATAGATGATTTACTATTAGAAGCTTTAGGAGTTTTGGACTACGTTCAGCTGATATTTAAAAATGAATTTACCATAAAAGGAGAAGTAAAAAATTACTATCCGGATGGAACAAGCTATTTTGCACCTATTAGTCAATTTTGCACAAGCAGATTAAATTTTTTCGATAGCCGTTATGGTACATTATGGGAGGTGATTAAAGGAATATTAGATAGTTTCTGTCTTTTAGGATATTTTTTTGCAGATAAATTTATTGTTACTCCCCGATTTGCAGATACAGTTAATTATATCATATCAAATTCGGAATATGATTTGAGCAAAACCGAATATGAAATGATTAGTAAATATGATGCAGTATCAATAAAATGGCGTGAATATTTTAACAACGGAACATATTTAGAACAAGGAATGGATTTTAACAATAGCGTAAATGACGGTACAGAAAAGAAAAAATATACATATAATTTTGCTATTCCTGAACTACCAAACCCCAATTACAATCCGGATTATGAAACAACAGGGTGGGGAGACCCTTACGATACGTTATTTGAGATATACGCAACAACACCTAACAACGGATTATATTATATTGGGCATAATATAATTATAGGAAATAATCAGCCGGAAAGACATATGGTAACATGCGGAATTAACTTGCAAAACAAACTTGGAAGGTTTCGTAAGAAAGTAAAAACAACCGTATTCAGAGAAGTTTCTCTTTTTGATAATGTTTGCTTAGGCGAAGACCTTACCGTATTCAAAATAACAAGCATAAGAAAAGAGATAGGCAGTCAAAAATATGAAATAACCGGAATTGAAGTTTAAAATTCAGGCAGTTTTTTTTAATAGGAACTATTTAATCAATTTTATTGTAAACTTGTCAAGTGAAAAGTTAAATTTTGTGCTTGACAATTGTTTATTTATACGTTAATTTAATTCTATATTATAAAATTTAGATTCTTAAGAACACGAGGAACGATATGGAAAACAAGAAAAAAAGCTTAGAGGATGAAAAACAGGAGCTAATTAAAAAGTGCGAGGACAAATTTGGAAAAGACTTCTTTGATCAGTTAAACTTTTTGGCTCAGTTTTCTAACTATAATTTTAATCAGAATAATAGAAAAACTCGTCAGATTTATTCAAATTGTACTGGAACTGAGTATGCCACCCAAAAATGAGATACATAAAGAGATCTTAAATGGTAATGGAAACAAACAGGATATTATCAGACGACGATATTTAAAACAATTGCATACATACACAAAAAGAGATGTAATAATATATTCATCTGCATATAGCACTCTAAAAAGTTATTCTCTTGATTCCTATTTCCTTTCAATAGAAAAATCTGATGTACAAGGATTTATGTCTGCTTTACATGGACTAAAGGGAAATGAATTAGATTTAATTATTCACAGCCCAGGAGGTTCTGTTGAAGTTGTCGAACAAATAGTAAACTATCTTAGACAGAAATATAGTCATATAAGGGCTATTATTCCTCAAGACGCTATGTCTGCTGCGACAATGCTTGCTTGTGCTTGCGATGTTATTATAATGGGGAAGCATTCAACGCTTGGACCTATAGATCCACAAGTAACATTTCCTACCCCTACGGGTTATTTTACTGCACCTGCTCATTCTATAATAACTGAGTTTGATTTAGCTCAACACAATATCATACAGAATATTAACTCTGCACCTCTTTGGATTAATAAAATTTCCAATTTACCTGCTGGAATTCTTGACATATGTAATAAATCTATTAAATTATCGCGAAAAAACGTCAACACATGGCTTAAAGATAACATGTTTAAGAATGATAGCGAAGGCTCATCAAAAGCTGAATCAATCTCAAAATGGTTGATAGATACGAACGAACATTTAACACACGGCAGACCTATTTCTGCAAATTTAGCTGCTGAGAAGGGGTTAAAAATAAGCAAATTAGAGGATGATCAAAAACTACAAGAATTAGTTTTATCTATATTCCATGCAACAATGATAACTTTTGATTTAACAAATTGTGCTAAGATAATTGAAAATCATAATGGAAAAGGGTATTTCCCGGCGAGCAAATAATAAGATATGATTTCATATCGTGCAGTATAAAAAATATTTTTAAAATTCAGGCAGTTTTTTAACTGCCTCTTGTTTTTTCTGGCTTATAATTTTAGCATAGATTTGTGTTGTCCTTATATCGGTATGCCCCAATAACGAACTTACCACTTCAATCGGAATCCCATAAGTAAGCCCTAAAGTAGCAAAAGTATGGCGTGAACTATGAAAGATAATTTTCTTAGTTATTCCGGCTGCAGTAATCCATTCTCTTAAAACAGCGTGCACTGTCCCCTTTGCCAATCTACCAAACACTTTATCATCCGGTTTTTTGCCTTCAAACGATATGTATTTTAAGGCATGCTCACTAATAGGTATATAAACAAAATCTTGCGTTTTTTGCTGCCTTAATTCAATTTGGTTATTGTTAATGTTTGCGTAAGTCAAACTTTTAAGGTCTCCATACCTTAAACCGGTGTAACAAGCAAACATAAAAGCATTTTTTACTTCAGGTTTTCTGCAAGGTGTTTTTTCAAGCAGCTTAAGCTCATCCAATACCAAATATTCTCTGTGTGTTGCAGGTTTTTTCTCTTTAACATTCAATAATCCGTTTTTAGGGATAAGTTCAAGTTTCAAAGCTGCGTTCACTAAAGACTTTAAAGTACAAAATTCGTTATAAATCGTATAGGGTGCGTGATCAAGCTGTGTTAAATAACCCTTAAATCCTGCCCAAAATTTAGCATTTATATCGGCAAAAGTTAAATCACTCTTAAAAGCTTTAAGATGTTTTACCAAGTTCTTTTTTTCGCTTTGTCTTTGGAAGGTATTAAGATATTTATCAAAAAAATCATAAAACGAGTTATTCATATTCTTGGAAGTCACATATCCGCCGGTCATAATATCGTACTCGGTTTTTACTCTAAGCTCTTCGGCAAGTCTAAGAATATCTTTATCATATTTACTACCTGTTAAATACAGGCGTAAATACTCTTTTTTTCTGTACCCTTTATAGTTAATATCTAAATATAAGTGGTACTTATTTTCCGATACTTTTTTTCTTCTTAAAACGACCATAAAACCTAAACTTTTTTTTCGGGGACGTCCCCCGATTTTTTTTAGAGACATTTGGGGGACAGTCAGGGGCTACAACATGCTACAATATACTACAATATGTAAAACAACTTAAAAATTAACTTATTGTTTTATCGTTATTTATGTAATTATTTGTAAATATTTGTATCTCCTTTATCTGCTATTTTTGTAGCGCGTACGGGATTCGAACCCGTGATCTTCGCCTTGAGAGGGCGATGTCCTAAACCGCTAGACGAACGCGCCGAACATTTATTTTTTCAACTTGGTAAATACAAAAATTATTTATAACAACAAAATATTTTTTTATATTTATTCAACAATTAATTCCGAACGCCCCCATTCGGTTAGTTTTTGTTTAATAAAATTAATCACTTGTTGGTTTTCTTCTGCTCCGTTCCCTTTTATTTCAATCGGTTTACCAAAAGCAATATGAACTTCTTTTTTTATATCTATTTTTCCTACTTCTTTAATTATTTTTCCGTTTGACCAAGCATCGGTTAATACAGCCATAGGTGTAACCGTTACATTGCTTCGTTTGGCAAGCTTAACACCCAAAGTATTAAAATTATGTACTTCAAAAATGGGACTTCTTGTGCGTTGCGGAAATAGAATAATCGATTTCCCTTCTTTAAGCCTTTTGGTTCCTTCATTTAACACGGTCATTAAGTCTTCTTTAGGGTTTTGCCTTCCTACAATAATCGGTTCGCGTGCTAAAATTACATGTTTAAATACGGGATACTCGGCAAGTTCTTTTTTTATAACAAAAAGAACAGGTTTTACGGGTTCAATAATTGCAACCGGCACCATAGTTTCTAAAGTACTCATGTGATTACTTAAAAATATAGTTGCATTTGGATTGCTCGTAATATTATCCATTCCGTAAAAATTCATTTTAACACCGGCACTTTCCAAAGCTTGCATAATATCTATAGCGCTTTCGGTCCAGCGCTTGTTATCATACAGACCATTTTTACCTAAGTCGGCACTATTAACAATAATTCGATATAATTTTCTATAAAAATGGAAAGAAGGAAATAAAGGGGGGTGATTTATTGCTTCATTATCAGTATGATATTCCGGTTTAGAAGCTAAAATCTCATTATGTAATTTTGTTTTCATATAGGCTTAATGAGATTTCACAAAAGAGTGACCCCAAGGGGATTCGAACCCCTGTTACCGCCGTGAAAGGGCGATGTCCTAACCATTAGACGATGGGGCCTAATAAACAAAATAACAGGATAAACAAAAAAAAATAAAAGAGTGACCCCAAGGGGATTCGAACCCCTGTTACCGCCGTGAAAGGGCGATGTCCTAACCATTAGACGATGGGGCCTTGTGGGGTGAGTAATGGGGTTCGAACCCATGACCTTCTGGGCCACAACCAGATACTCTAACCAGCTGAGCTATACTCACCGTGTATGTACGCCAAAGTGGACTCGAACCACTAACCTACAGCTTAGAAGGCTGTTGCTCTATCCAATTGAGCTATTGGCGCATTTAACAAGTCACTCTAAAAAAGAACACTTAGTGGTCGGGGCAGCAGGATTCGAACCTGCGACCTCCTGCTCCCAAAGCAGGCGCGCTAGCCGGGCTACGCTATGCCCCGAATTCACAAATTAAGGATTACTAAATTAATATTATTTTTTGCAAAAGTCAAACTTTTTTATTATTTTTTTTATTTTTATTATTTCATTATTTTAACTTAATGAATTTTTCAATTTTTATTGCTAACAGATACGTTCGCTCTAAACGCGGCTCAAAATTCCTTTCGCTAATTTCGGTTATCTCATTTACCGGTATAGCTTTAGGTGTTGCAGTAGTTATTATTGCCATGGCAATTTTGCAAGGCTTTGATAATACCGTTCGCGATAAAATTGTTAAACTAAATTCACATTTACAAGTTACGGCTTTTTCAAAAAAAAACCTCAACTTTATTCCGGG
>CALGLM010000357.1 GCA_937930275.1 uncultured Ignavibacteria bacterium | reverse complement strand
AGATAGTACTTACGAAAAAGGGGACTATACGATAATTTTTAATGTTAAAGACGAATTAAGCGGTAAAACTAAAGATATAAATAAAACTTTTAAGGTTGAATAATGTCGGTTGAAAATTTACAAATTTTTGGGGTCAAAGATTGCAAAGACACCCAAAAAGCAGAACGTTTTTTTAAAGAAAGGAATATTAAATTTCAGTTTCGCAATTTAGCCGAAAAAGGGATTAGCAAAGGTGAACTGGAAAGCATTAAACGTAAATTTTCTATTGATGAGCTTTTAAATACGAAAGGAAAAGAATACCGCAAGAGAAATTTACAATATATTAAGTTTGAAAAAGAAGAAGAACTATTAAATGATCCTTTGCTTTTTGTAACTCCTATTGTTAGAACTAAAACTGATGTTACGATTGGGTATTGTCCCGATATTTGGAAAGAATGGATGAAATAATATATTCTTCTAAAAATAAAACGAAAAAGAATGATGAAACTTGGAGACAATAGACAGTAGATTTTAGACGAGATTAATTTTAACTTAGACGGAAAAAATCGATTTATCTTTATCAATAACAAATAAGTCGGGTTAATAGAAAATTTTTTGCAATTTTTCTTAACTTGTAAACAACAATGATAAAATTAATCTTTTATTAAAATAATATTTGATAGTTATTTAACTCTTTTTCCAATTGCGAATTAGAAATAAATCTAATTGCATTCCACCCGATATTTTTAGCACCGTCCACATATTCTTGTACGTCATCTATAAAAATATGTTCTTCGGGTTCATATCCGGTATATGCCATTACGGCATTATAAATTGCCGGTTCGGGTTTTACGGCCTTAACTTCGTGAGAAAGTATTAATTTATCAAAATTTTCAAAAAACTTGTAATGTCCGTATCCGAATTTTTGATGAATGTAGTTGGTGTTTGATAAAAGTACTAATTTATAGTTCTTTTTTAAAATCGGTAAAAGGGATGTTAAATTTTCGTTGACGGTAAAAATTTCAGAATAAATTCTGCAAAAAGTTTCACCGTCAATCTTGTGTTCGGTAAAATCGAGCATTTTGTCAATGAACTCTTCGGTACTTATATCAAATTTTTCGTATGCACGATGTAGGTGATAATTAACTTGATATAAATTGTAAAATCTTTTACCCAATCCTTCTTCAATTAAATCCAGTCTGTTAATTATAATATTGTAATCAAACGGAATTAATACGTTTCCCAAGTCAAAAACTACGGCTTTAATTTTTTTCATCATTATTTTTACCTTTTTATAATATAAAAATATTAAAAATAATGATAATTAAAAAGATAAAACAAAAAAACATAAATATTAAAATATATTTATATTTTTTATAGTTCATACAAAATATTATTTACTTATATATTTCTATTTTTAATATATGTTTTTACAAGACAATTTTAAGTATATCATTTTATAATCGATTGTATTATAAAAAGATAACCGTATGATAGCGGGTAATAAAAAAAACAAGTTACACAGCGGCGGTGAAGATTGTTTTATCGCACGTCTTAATATAAGATATGCTATCCTAATAAGTTGGGACGGAACAATATTTACCAAAATATTCTTTTTTAGATAAATAAATTTGCAATTAAAAGTAAAAAATAAACCAATGCTTATAACTTATTATAAACTAATCAGTTACAAATATATTAACTTGGAAATTAATTTTAATTTTTGTATATTTAATAATTTTTTATAAAAACTTTGTCAAATGAACCTATTAATTAATGATATAATAACTGCGGTTGCTACTCCTATTGGTGAAGGAGCAATATCCGTTATTCGTGTTAGCGGCGAAAACAGTTTTAGAACGGTAGATTCCATATTTAAAGGGAAGACAAAAATAAGCTTTGCGGCATCGCATACAATCCATTACGGTAAAATTATTGATGAAAAGGGGGTTGTTGTAGATGACGTACTTGTTTCTGTTTTTAGAGGACCAAACTCGTACACCGGAGAAGATTCGGTTGAAATTAGTACTCACGGGAATAGTATTATAACAAAAAAAATATTGGAATTATTACTAAGCAAAGATGTTAGAAGTGCCGAACCGGGAGAGTTTACCAAACGTGCGTTTTTAAACGGAAAAATTGATTTATCGCAGGCAGAAGCAGTTTTGGATTTAATTAAATCAAGAACCGATTCTGCTTTAAGAGGAGCGCGCAACCAGCTTGACGGATTGCTGTCTCAAAAAGTTCACGTGCTTAGACAGTCGTTGTTAAATGCATCTTCATTAATTGAACTTGAACTGGATTTTAGCGAAGAAGGTTACGAGTTTATGCCTAAAGGCGAAATAATAGAAAAAATTGATAAAGTACTAAAAGAAATTGACTATTTATTGGATTCTTATCGCTTTGGTAAAGTTTTAAGAGACGGTATAAATTTAGCAATTATCGGTGAACCGAATGTAGGAAAATCATCTCTGCTTAATTATATACTTAAAGAAGCAAGGGCAATTGTTAGTGATATACCCGGTACTACAAGAGATATTATTAGAGAAGAAATATCGATTGACGGAGTATTATTTAAAATTTTTGATACAGCCGGTATCCGTAAATCGGAAGATATAATAGAAATAGAAGGGGTAAAAAGATCGCTTGAAGCAGTAAAAAATGCTGATGTTATTTTGTGGTTAACCGATGTTAATAATAATTATAGCGAAACAATTAAAAACGAACTAAATAAATTTACTAATCCAAAAAAAATAATTAAGGTAGTTAATAAAATTGATTTAGGACAAAATAATGATATAGAAGCTGATGTTTATATTTCTTCCAAGACCGGTGAAGGGATAAG
>CALGLM010000356.1 GCA_937930275.1 uncultured Ignavibacteria bacterium | reverse complement strand
CTACATGCGCAGGTGTGTGGGAAAGTAGATAGCTGCCGGGCTTTTTTATTTTAAAGCTGCTATCAATAGCTATCGGACTCCTGCTTTTTTGTGAAAGGTGACTGGTGACAAGTGACTCGTAACAAGTACCCGGTGAGCAGTTGGTCGTTTTGGGTAATCTTAGATTTTATTTTATACCCTTCCTTTTTATACAGAATTCTATTATATTGATATTATAATAATTAATGAATAGATTTTGTCGAAATAAATTATTCAATTCCATATGTTTGTAATTTCCTGTATAATGTTGTTAATCCAATTCCTAACAACTCGGCAGTTTTAGTTTTATTGTTTCCGGTTAATCGTAATACCTTAATTATATGTTCTTTCTCTAAGTCCTCTAACAACAATGAAGAAATATTGATTTCTTGAACCATATTGTTGATTTCTTTGGGTAATGCAGATTTATCTATAATACCGTTATTATTTAATAATATTATTCGTTCAATGATATTTTTTAATTCACGAACATTCCCTGGAAATGAATAAAGAATTAGCGTTTCGATAAAATCATCATTTATTGCTTTAATATTACGTTTAAGTTTGTTTTTATATAAATCAACAAAATAATTTACTAAGTCTTTAATATCTTCCTTTCTCATTCGTAATGGAGGTAATTCAATGCTTATCACCCCAATTCTATAATATAAATCTTTTCTAAATAATCCGTCTTTTATTGATGTTGAGATTGGTTTGTTAGTTGCTGCTATAATTCTGACATCAACAATCGTCTCTGAAGTATCACCGGTTTTAATAAAAGAATTATTTTCGAGTGCACGTAGTAATTTTGATTGAAGCGAAACATCCATTTCTGCAATTTCATCCAAAAACAATGTTCCGCCGTCAGCTTCTTCAAATAATCCCTTCTTATTTTTATTTGCTCCTGTAAATGCACCGGCTTTATATCCGAACATTTCGGATTCCAATAAATCTTTTGCTATTGAGCTGCAATTAACTGCTACAAAAGGTTTATTTTTCCGAGAACTGTTATAATGAATTGCTTGAGCAAATATATCTTTACCGGTACCAGTTTCTCCTAATAATAATACATTTGTATCAGAAGTTGATACAATTTTTGCTAATTCAACGGCTTCTTTAATTAATGATGATGAACCAATAATGTTATCAAAACTATATTTAATTGTATTTTTTTCTTCCAATCTAAATAAACGTTTAGCAATTTTGTTTTTTTCGACAGCTCTAAGTACAAGGGGCACTATTTTGCTTTCTTCATCACCTTTTGTAATATAATCAAATGCTCCAAATTTAATTGCCTTAACACCGTCTTCAATAGTACCAAAAGCAGTTAAAACAATAATTTCACAAAACGGATTGAATATTAATATTTTGCTAATTAATTCCAATCCATTTATATCAGGCAATCTTACATCAGAAATTACTACTTCTATATCTTCTTCAAGTTCTAAAATTTGTAAAGCCTCGCTTCCGCTATTAGCTGTTACTACGTTTAAACCCTCGAAAATAATTAGTTGCGAGAGTAATTTTCGAATAGGTTGTTCATCATCAATTATTAATATTTTCATCGTATTGTCACATATTTTATTAAAATTGAATAATTATTAATTATATCAAAAATTAAAATACTATTTGTTTATCAATAAATGAGATATGCAATATTAGTGCCATAAAAAATAAAGAGTTCTTGCTAATTATATGTTGTTTTTAACGAACAAAATATAAACTTTTGTTTTTATTGTGTTTTTATGACCATGTCATTTTGATAAAAGCTTTTTCGTTTTGATATGTTTTATTTTATCAAAAAATTTATACAAAATAAATCACATTTATATAACTTGTTCAATAATAATTAAATAAAAGTAAAACAAGGGGTAATAAATAAATGGCATGCAAGTTGTTTAAATAAGAAAAACTTATAGGAAACAACGATGGGAATTTTAATGATAGTATTAGGACTTTTTCTGTTTTTTATCATGTTCAAATCAATTGTATTTTTTGAAAATATTTAGGAGCGAGAAAATCATGGTAATATTATTAATAGTTAGCATTGCAGTACTCGGTTACTTGTTATATGCATTAATTAAACCGGAAAAATTTTAGGTGAATACATGAATACGGAATTAATAGGGGTTTTAGCAATAATAGTTTTGTCAATCACTTTTGCTTACCCTTTAGGCAAATATATTAGCAAAGTATTTAAAGAAGAAAAAATATGGAGCGATTTTTTATTGCCGGTTGAAAAATTAATTTTTAAACTTAGCGGAATCGATACAAAAGTGCAAATGGATTGGAAAGAAAATGTAAGAGCGATGCTAAGAATTAATACGGTGTTTTATGTTTGGGGAATTAGTATATTAATGATACAAGGGTATATACCTTTATTAAATCCTACAAAAGCTCATTCAATGGAACCTACTCTTGCTTTTAATACGGCTATTAGTTTTGTAACTAATACAAATTTACAGCATTATTCTGGAGAAACCGGTTTATCTTATTTTTCGCAATTATTTGTAATTGGCTTTTTGCAGTTTGTAACTGCTGCTACGGGTATAGCGGTATTAGCTCTTTTATTTAACGGAATAAATAATAAGAAAAATGGCAAAATAGGAAATTTTTATAGTCTATTTGTAAAAAGTTGTACAAGAATTTTACTTCCCATCTCATTAGTTGTAAGTATAATAATATTATTAAACGGAACCCCTGCTACTTTAAATGGGAATCAAAAAGTTATAACATTAGAAGGAGACACATGTTATGTGTCAACAGGTCCAGTTGCTCCGATTGTAGCAATCAAACAAATTGGGACTAACGGAGGGGGCTTTTTTGGAACAAATTCAGCTCATCCATTCGAGAATCCGAATTATTTTACTAATGCTATTGAAAATATTTCAATATTACTTATTCCGATTGCGCTGGTATTTACTTTTGGCTTTACTACCAACAACAAAAAATTGGCTTGGGTGTTTTGGGGTGTTATGACAATTATGTTTTTTGTCTTTGTTTCAGTAGCAATAAATTTTGAATCAACAAGTAATCACGAATTAACGAAACTTGGTATTTCGCAACCGATAGGAAATACTGAAGGGAAAGAAATTAGAATCGGTTCGTATGCATCTGCCTTATGGGGAGTTTCAACAACATCAACCTCCAACGGTTCGGTAAATTCAATGCATGATAGCGTAATGCCGCTAACCGGAGGAGTTTATATGTTGGATATGATGATTAATTCGATTTATGGGGGAGTGGGAGTTGGATTTATAAACTTTTTTATGTTTGTTATTATAGCTGTATTTATTAGTGGCTTAATGGTTGGTAGAACGCCCGAGTTTTTAGGGAAAAAGATTGAAATTAAGGAAGTGAAAATAGCCTCATTAATTATCTTGTTACATCCCCTCTTAATTTTAGTCGGTGCTGCAATTTCAACCTATATAATAACTAAAAACTCACAGTTGGCGTACCTTAATAATTCTTCTTTTCACGGTTTTTCGGAAATGTTATATGAATTTGTATCTGCTGCAGCTAACAATGGCTCTGGGTTTGAAGGACTTGGCGATAATACACCTTTTTGGAATATTGCTACCGGGATAGTAATGTTATTGGGAAGGTATATTCCAATTATTGGACCAATGGCAATTATTGGTTCGTTATCTGCAAAAAAAACAATTCCGTATTCAGAAGGAACATTAAAAGTAGATAGCATTGCTTTTGGAGTTGTTTTAATAGGAGTAATAATAGTTGTTGCAGCTCTATCTTTTTTTCCTGCTCTATCGTTGGGTCCAATAGCCGAGTATTTTACTCTATAATAACTAAATCGAGTGAGAGTATGAAACCTTCTAGCAAAATAGAATTATTAAATAGTAGTATTTTAAAAGATGCAATATTTGAATCTTTTACAAAATTAAATCCTGTGTTGTTGATGAAGAATCCGGTTATGTTTACCGTAGAAATAGGCACTGTAATTATGGCTGTTGTCACAGTATTTTCATTAATATCACCAAATACAATGCAAGGGAGTTTTACTTATAATTTAATAATAACAATATTATTACTATTAACAGTATTTTTTGGAAATTTTGCAGAAGCAATAGCCGAAGCGAGAGGAAAAGCTCAGGCATCATCTTTACGCAAGACGCGAGAAGAAACTATGGCAAAATTAGAAAATGAAAATTTGGAAATTGTTTTAGTCTCTTCAGCAACATTAAAAAAAGGAGATATATTTATATGTGAAGCCGGAGATATAATTCCGACTGATGGGGAAATACTTGAAGGGATAGCTTCAATTGACGAATCTGCAATAACCGGGGAATCAGCGCCGGTTATAAGAGAAGCGGGAACAGATCATTCAGGTGTTATAGGCGGAACAAAAGTGTTGTCAGATAAAATAAAGGTTGAGGTTACTACGCAACCCGGCGAAACATTTTTGGATAAAATGATTGAACTTGTTGAGGGTGCAAAAAGACAAAAAACTCCAAATGAAATAGCATTGACAATATTATTAGCAAGTTTTACATTAATATTTCTTTTAGTTACTGTAACACTTAAACCTTTTGCAGATTTTGCAAATACAACAGTAACTATTACAGCTTTAATATCTCTATTTGTGTGTCTCATTCCGACAACAATCGGAGGGTTGCTATCTGCAATTGGAATAGCGGGCATGGATAGGGCATTACGCGCAAATGTAATTGCCAAATCGGGAAAAGCTGTAGAAAATGCCGGCGATATTGATGTGGTTTTATTGGATAAAACAGGTACAATAACAATCGGTAACCGAAAAGCTACAAATCTGTATCCGGTAAATAGTTATAATTTAAATCGATTAATTGAATACTGTTACTTAAGTTCATTATCAGATCCGACTCCGGAGGGTAAATCGATTGTTGAACTAATTCATAAACTTGAGCCATTATTTATTCAAAACCAAGTAGAAGGGAAAGTAGTAAAATTTACGGCTGAATCACGAATGAGCGGAATAGATTTGCCGGACGGAATTAAAATTAGGAAAGGGGCATGGACAGCAATTAAAAAATGGGCGGGGAATGATGAAAATAGCGAGGTAGAGGAAATTACCAATAAGATTGCGCTTAACGGAGGGACACCTCTTGTTGTAGCGGTTAATAATAATCCGATTGGTGTTGTACAGCTTGAAGATATAATTAAACCCGGAATTCAAGAGCGTTTTGCAAGATTAAGAAAAATGGGGGTAAAAACTGTAATGGTTACCGGTGATAATCCATTAACAGCAAAATATATAGCTAATTTAGCGGGAGTTGATGATTTTATTTCAGAAGCAAAACCGGAAGATAAAATGAACTATATTTTGAGCGAGCAACAAGAAGGAAAGCTTGTAGCTATGATGGGAGACGGAACAAATGATGCGCCCGCACTTGCGCAAGCTGATGTAGGTGTGGCAATGAATTCAGGAACTCAGGCAGCAAAAGAAGCTGCAAATATGGTAGATTTAGATAACGATCCTACAAAATTACTTGAAGTTATTGAGATCGGAAAACAATTGTTAATAACAAGGGGGAATGTTACAACATTTTCAATTATTAATGATGTTGCAAAATATTTTGCTATTGTCCCTGCCCTTTTTACTGCTAAAATTCCTGGATTAAATGCCTTAAATATTATGAGATTAAGCAGCTCGGAATCTGCAATAATGTCGGCTGTTATATTCAATACATTTATTATTCCTTTCTTAATTCCACTTGCTTTAAAAGGTGTTAAGTATAAACCTATTGGTGCTACGGCTTTATTGACAAGAAATTTATTAATTTATGGCTTAGGTGGATTAATAGTTCCGTTTATCGGAATTAAATTAATTGATTTATTTGTGTCGTTATTTTTTTAGTAAGTATAAACTAAAAAATACAAAATATGGAAAAGAAGATGAAAAATGCAATAAAAGATATTAAACTTCATTTTGTAATGCTACTAATATTCGGTTTGTTTTTCCCATTGCTAATTTTAGGGGTGGGATTATTATTCCCGTTTCAGGCTGAAGGTATGCCTATTTATAATAACGGAAGATTAATAGGTTTTGAAAATATTGGACAAAAATTTAACTCCGATAAATACTTTTGGGGAAGGCCTTCGGCAGTTGAATACAATGCTGCAGCAACCGGAGGCTCTAATAAAGGACCTTTAAATGATGATTATTTGAAGAAAGTAAAAGATAGAATTGATTACTTTACATTAAAAAATCCGACAGTTAAAAAGAATGAAATACCGTCTGATTTAGTTACTGCTTCGGGAAGTGGAATTGACCCGCATATTACGCTAAAAGCAGCATACATACAAGTTAATAGAATAGCTAAAGAAAGAAATATAAAACCTCAAACAGTTATAATGCTTATGAAAAGAAATATTGAAAAACCTTATTTAAGTATGTTTGGAAACAAAAAAGTTAATGTACTAAAATTAAATATAGAGTTGGATAGATTAAACTAATATTTAACATTATGAACAATATATTAAATAGGTGGTAAAAAATTATGGAACCGCAAATTTCAATTTCGGCGGAAAGATTTTTAAACCTTATACGATCTTCGAGACAAGGAAAATTAAAAATATATATTGGTATGGCGGCAGGTGTAGGCAAAACATATAGAATGCTGCTTGAAGCCCATGAATTATTAAAAAGTGATGTTAATGTTGTTATTGGTTATATTGAAACGCATAATAGAAAAGATACGGAAAAACTAATAGAAGGATTACCTATAATAAATAGAAAAAGAATATTTTATAAAGGTAAAATGTTAGAAGAAATGGATATGGATTCCATAATTTTGCAGAAACCTGAAGTGGTTTTAGTAGATGAACTTGCTCATACAAATGTACCCGGCTCAAACAATGAAAAACGATGGCAAGATGTTAAGGATTTGATAAATTCCGGAATTAATGTTATAAGTACCGTTAATATTCAACACATTGAGAGCATAAACGAACAAGTTGAAAAAATTACAGGAATAAAGATTACTGAAAGAATTCCTGATAGTATTATTAATATGGCTGAAGAAGTTGTAAATATTGATTTGACGGTTGAAGAATTAGTAGAAAGATTAGAAGCCGGAAAAATATATGATAAACAAAAGATACCTTTAGCCCTTGAAAATTTTTTTTGTAAAGAAAAATTATTACAATTGCGTGATCTTACATTAAAAGAAGTATCTCATCAAGTAGAAAGAAAAATTCAACAAGAAATATCTTTACCAAATAGAGAAAAAATTAACGCTATTGTTACTGCTTTAAGCACTAATTATGAATCGGGAAAGAGATTAATTAGAAAATCTTCTCGCTTATCTTCCTTATATAATTCTAAATGGTATGTTCTTTATGTACAAACACACAAAGAACAACTTGATAAAATAGATCCGGTTTTACAGAGGCATCTATTAAATAACTTTAAACTTGCAACCGAGCTCGGTGCGGAAGTGTTTGAACTAAAGGGAGACGAAGTAGCAAAAACAATTGTCTCTTTTGCAAAAGAAAAAGAAGCAGCTTTAATTATTATAGGAAGACCAATTTTTACGATTTTTTCACGCTTTACAATCAAAGATTTTTTTAGAGAATTATCATCATTAACCTCTATGGAAAATATAGATATACTTTTGGTATCGTCAAATGAAAACAATAAAAACTAAAATATTTGTCGGTGTGTTTTTCCTTTTTACCGTCATTCTTTTATTAAGTGTATTGGGTGTTTTTTTTATTAATCAACTTACAGCAAAAACAAAAGGAACAATAGTTGAGAATTATTCATCAGTCAATTATATGAAACAAATGTTTATCTCATTAAACGAGATGAATTTTTATCAAACAGCTGATATAACGAATAACAAGACTACTAATAGTGATAATGTACAAAACTATTATAAAGCAAAGCAAAATTTTGAAAAATATCTTGCTCTTGAAACAAATACAATTACAGAAGTGGGTGAGGGTGCAATTGTAAACGCGCTTCATATAGACTATGGAGATTACTTAAATTTATATGAAAGCTTAAAAACAAGCAAAAAAAATAATTTGAATGATCTTAATGAATTTAATCAGTGTTATAAAGTAGTGCGTTCACGTATTGAGGATATATTTAATTTAAATATGAACTCAATTATTAAAAAGAATGAATCATTGCAAAAAACTGCAAATGAAGTTACCTTTTATATGATAATAGTAGCGTTAATAAGTATAACGGTATCTTCAGTTTTTTTATTTTCTTTTCCTGCAAAAATTTTAAAGCCAATTAAAGATTTAACAAAAAGTATTAAGTATATAAGCGAAAAAAACTATGATCAGAAATTAGCAATAATTGCGAATGACGAATTAGGTGAATTATCTTTAGCTTTTAATTTTATGGTCGAAAAATTAAAACTTTACGATGCTAAACATATTGATACTCTATTGTTTGAGCAGAAAAGAATGGAGGCAGTTGTGCAAAGTTTTGAGGACGGTATATTGTTTATTGATGAGGATAAGAAGGTTGTATTAGTAAATAATACTACTCTGCAGATTACAGGATTAAAAGAGCATGATTTGGTTTCGAAATTTATTTATGAAATTACAATTAAAAACGATTTACTAAATGAGATATATAAAACAATAACCGATCAACAACAAAGTTATGATATAGATACTAAACCGCTTAGAGTTGTTCAAAATGAAAAAGAATATTTTTATAATATAAAAACAAAAGAGATAGTAACATTTTCGGAACTTGCCAAAAAAGAAATGTATATCGGAAGTCTTATTATATTAAAAAATGTTACAAAATACAAAGAAATTGATGTTGCAAAAACGAACTTGCTTGCAACTGTTTCTCACGAGCTTAAAACGCCGTTATCATCTATTAATTTGAGCATAAAATTATTGGAAGATAGTAGGATTGGTGAATTAAATCCAAAACAAAATGAACTGCTTTTAACATTAAAACAACAAAGTTTAAGACTATCACGAGTGATTAATGAAATATTGGAATTTTCAGAATTTGACACCGGAAATATTAAATTAAAATTTGCTTACACCAAACCAGATCTTGTTATAGATATTGCAATTACAGCTCTATCTATGCAACTTTCTGAAAAAAACATAATTCTTGATACGGAGATAGAAGAAGATTTACCTGCTATTAATATTGATTTGGAAAAATTAGTATTCGTTCTAATTAATATTCTCAATAATGCAATACGTTTTTCAAAACAGAATGATTTAATTATAATTAAACTTCAAAAAACAAAAAACATGTTAGCTGAAACCGAAATAGAGTTTTCGGTAATAGATAAAGGTCCTGGAATTTCCGAAGAAAACCAACCAAAACTTTTTCAAAAATTTTCGCAGGTTGGTAATAAAAATAAACATGGCTGGGGTTTAGGATTAGCTATTTCAAAGGAGTTTGTTCAAGCACAGGGTGGTAGAATATGGGTCAAAAGCGAAATTGGTAAAGGGTGTACATTCTCATTTGCAATACCGATTAATCGAAAATAACAAACTTGTATACTTTTTTACTCCACGGCCATAAATTTTATTTCCTTTAGTAATTGTTAATCTGTAATTTGGTAAAATATATAAAACATATCTAAAATTTTTGAAATATTTAGATTCTTTAAGCTCAAAAATGTTTTTATACAAATCGGAAACAATTTATGAAATTTGCTTTTTTTCTGTTTCCAATTTTTTATAAAATAACCATGTAATCAATTTAGCACTAAATACAACTGCAAATTAGTTTTATTAACCGTATTCTTTTTGTTAATTAATAACCTTTTTTACAAACTTATATTTCCAAAATATATAAAACAAGTGTTGTTAAATTAATTCTCTCAAAGGAGTGGAATTTTAATTTTTCGTATAAGTCTTTTAAAATTTCGGGGTTTACTCTATGCTCAATCGGAGGACCGACTTCTTCTAATACATAAGCCCATTCTAAAATTGCAATTACTTGTTTACCAACTCTTTTAGCTTCACTTAATGCTTTTTCGTAATTATCTACTTCATGAAAAACAAGACCCATAAATACTAAATCGAAGCTGTTATCTTCAAACGGAATATTTTCGGCAGGTGCAACTTTATAAATAACATTTGGAGCGTGTAATTTAGCTTCCTCAATCATTTCCGGATTAAGGTCAATTGCAGAAACTTCATATCCGTTTTTAACAAAAGCTTCTGCAAATACTGCAGTTCCCGTTCCGATATCTAAAGCGGACTTGATTTCTCTATTTTCCGAAATTATATTAATAACTCTGTTAACTTCAAGTCTTTCCAAACGTTCCGGTTGGCGAAGTCTATCAAAAGCACCGTTAAAAACTCGTTCGTTCATAATAATCCCAATTTTTTAATATTTAACAAATAAAAATAGCTATAAGTTTACAAGCAATAAACATAAATATAAATATTTAACATTAAACATTAAACAAAAACCTTTTTACAAGCTTTTTTAAGCAAAATTTAATAAATTTACATACCATATTTTAAATAATTAGCATAAATAGGAGCTAAATATGAATAACGATTTTTCCAATGTAAAATTGGAAAGCGAGTTGCGCTTAAAGGATGATTTTACTCCTCCCACTTACGATGAATGGAAAGAGGTTGTAAATATTGACTTGAAAGGGGCAGATTTTGACAAAAAATTGATTACGAAGACCTATGAAAATATTAATCTAAACCCCATTTACACTAAAAAAGACTTAGAAAATTTAAAGTTTACGGAAAATTTAGCCGGTTTTGAAAATTATGTACGCGGTTTTTATTCGGAAGGGTATTTAAATGAAGGATGGCAAATTTCACAAGTATTAAACACGCCTGATGCAGAAGTTTTTAACGAGATGATTAAACACGAACTTGATAGAGGATTAAACTCAATTTCGTTTAGTTTGGATTTTGCAACTCAAAAAGGGCTTGATGCAGATTACGCAAAAGAAGAAGAAGTTGGTAAAAACGGATTATCAATTTCGGGATTAAATAGTTTGACAAGAGCATTTAACGGAATTGATATAACAAAATATCCTATAAACGTTTTTACAGGATATACTTCATTACCATTTTTAATGTTATTAAAAGCTTATTGCACCAAACAAAATATCGATTCTATAAAAATTAAAGGGTGCATTTTTGCCGATCCTATTAGCTGTTTAAGTGCTTACGGTAAATTAACTATTTCTATTGATAAAGCTTTTGACGAATTAAAACAGAGTGTTGAATTTGCAGAAAAGTATTTCCCCAATGTTCGTGTTATCGGTTCATGCGGCTTTGGATATAATAGTGCCGGTGCAAGTGCAGTGCAAGAACTTGGATTTGTATTTGCAGCAATAGTAGAATATGCAAACAGATTAATTGAAAAAGGATTACCGGTTGAAAAAGTATTCAAAAATATACGCGTTACTTTTGGTATATCCTCATCTTATTTTATGGAAATTGCCAAATTACGTGCTTCTAAATTGTTATGGAATACAATTGTAAAAACTTACGGATTAAATACCGAAGAACATAAATTGTATATTCATGCTCGTACGTCAAAATATAATCAAACCAAATACGATCCCTACGTAAATATGTTGCGTACAACAACACAAGCTTTTTCGGCAGTATTAGGCGGAGTAGATAGTTTACATACAAATGCTTTTGACGAAGAGTTTAATACGCCTGATGAATTTGGACGCCGTATTGCACGTAATACACAAATAATACTTAAAGAAGAATCTAACTTGGTTAAATTAATAGACCCTGCAGGCGGTTCTTATTATGTTGAAAAGTTAACCGATGAAGTTGCTTCTTTAAGCTGGGCATTATTACAAGAGGTTGAAAAACAAGGCGGAATGGTAAATGCAATAAAAAATGAATTTGTGCAAAATGAAATAAAAAAAGTAAGTGATTTAAGAATATCAGACTTGGTAAAACGTAAATCTGTGCTTGTCGGTACAAATATGTATGCAAATGTAAAAGAAAACTTACCCGAAAAACGGATATTTGATAAAGCAGCATTTATTAAAAAGCGTGCAGAATTTTTACAGAAATATAGAGTTTCGGGAAATAACGAAAAACATGCGGCAATAATAGAAAAACTCGGAAAGCTTAGTGATTCAAGTTCGGAAGAATTATTTGAAACGGGAATTGCAGCATATGTTGAAGGTGCAACATTGGGTGAAGTAGCAAATTCGCTACATTCCGGATATGAGGAATCTTGTTCAGTTACGCCGCTAAAAATTTATAGATTAGCAGAAAAATTTGAAGAATTAAGAGATACTGCTGAAGAATTTAAGAAAAAACACGGCTACACACCAAAAATATTTTTAGCAACAATGGGACCGGTTAAACAACACAAAGGAAGAGCCGATTTTAGTCGCGGATTTTTTGAAGTCGCCGGATTTGAAGTAATTTATCCTAATGCTTTAAGCGGAGCTGCCGAAGCGATTTCCGCATTTGAAAAATCGGGAGCTAATGTTGTTGTAATTTGTTCTACGGATGATACTTACCCTGATATAGTACCTGCATTTATGCAAGAACTAAAATTAAAAGAGAAAACCGGTTTGGTAGTACTTGCCGGATATCCGAAAGAACAAGTTGAGGCTTATAAAGAAGCCGGTGTTAGCGAATTTATTTATTTGGGATGCGATGCTTATACGTTATTAAAACGTGTTCAGGCAAAAAGCATTGAACTATCGGTTAATTAATCGGTGTACCGTAAAAATTTAAGAGGAAAATAACATGAATAGACCGGATTTTAGTAATATAAATTTAAATTTGGATGCTCCTAAAATCTCAAAAGAAGAATGGCAGGCAAAAGTTGAAGCGGCAACAGGTAAAAAGCTGGATGAGCTTATTTGGCGTACAATGGAGCAAATAGACGTAAAACCGCTTTATACAAGCGATGATATAAAAAACTTTGAACATCTTGAATATATGTCGGGTATAGCTCCTTTTTTGCGTGGACCTTACAGTACTATGTATGTTCAAAGACCTTGGACGGTAAGACAATATGCCGGATTTTCAACTGCAGAAGAAAGTAATGCTTTTTATAGGCGTAATTTGGCTGCAGGTCAAATGGGTCTTTCGGTTGCATTTGATTTGGCAACACACAGAGGGTATGATAGTGATCATCAACGTGTAGTGGGCGATGTAGGAAAAGCAGGCGTTGCTATAGATAGTATTGAAGATATGAAAATATTATTTGATAAAATACCGTTGGACAAAATGTCAGTATCTATGACGATGAACGGTGCCGTATTACCTATTTTGGCGTTTTATATAGTTGCTGCCGAAGAAC
>CALGLM010000355.1 GCA_937930275.1 uncultured Ignavibacteria bacterium | reverse complement strand
CGAGATTACGTACGGTGACTGGAGTTCAGACGTGTGCTCTTCCGATCTATCTTCTTTTGTTCCGTACCCATTTATAATTCCCCATTCCGAACCCTTAGTTAAAACATTTTTTAGTTCATCCGGTTTTAATACTTTTATAGCCCCCGATGATCCCAAACCTGTAGGAATAACTTCAAAAAGCTTTTTAATTAGTTTATCAACTTTACCCGCTATCTCTTTTTTTTGTAAATTAGTTGTTGCTAACCTAACTCCGCAATTAATATCATAACCAACTCCTCCGGGCGAAATTACTCCGCCGTTATCTATTTCCGTGGCTGCAACTCCCCCAATAGGGAAACCGTATCCCCAATGAATATCCGGCATTGCCAAGCTATAGTTAACTATTCCGGGTAAAGTAGCAACATTTACTACTTGCTTTAATGCTTCATCATAACTTATCACATCATTAAGCATTTTAATATCGGCATAAACACGTCCGGCAACATTCATCTTGCCGCTTTGCGGAATTTCCCACAAGTTATCATGTATTTTTGTTAACTCTATTCCCGATACTTTCATTTTAAACATCTATTATTATTGTTGCTTTATAGCTATTATTTTCATTAATAATATTAAGTTCATGTAATGTAAACGCTTTTATTTCTTCTTTTATAGATATATTTTTACTATTAATTTCTATTACGTTAACTTTACTTGTAATTTCAAATACGTTGTTATTAGCAGAAATATTTATTTTCGGATTTATCAAAATAGTTTTTTTAACGGTTAAATAATAATTTAGCTCTTTTAAGTATTCTAACAATAAAAATTCTAAACTACTTTCTTTTATTGTTATAGTCAGTTCATTATTATTTATTTTCAACTTATTATCGTTAATTATATCTAACCAAGCTTTATGCGCATTTTCAAATAAAATTTTTAAACTTTCGCCATATATTTCTATCTTAATATCTGCGGTATGGTCTAATATTTTATACTTCATCTTCATTTTTGGCTGCGAAAAAATTAATATATTCATCGTTTATTGCCGTTCCGTTCGTTTGGGGAATGGCAAATGAAATTGTACTTTCGCTTATTAAACTAAAACCGGTTTTTATCAATAAACTACGCCACACGTTTTTAGTAAACATACTAAAGTGGTACGGATTGTTTTCATGATTTACCGGAGTAGAAGGAGAAGGAACTTCGATATATAAAATACCCCCTTTTTTTAATACTCTTTTATATTCATTAAGTGTGTAATTAGGCATAATGCTATGTTCTAAAACGTGGCGCGCCCAAACAATATCAAATGTACAATCTTCAAACTCTAAAAACGATTGGTCCATTAATTTTGCTTTATATCCTAAATTCTTACATATTTCAACTTCTTTTTTGTTAATAGAAATACCGATAGCATCGTATCCGTATTTTGCAAACTCTTTTAACGCTACACCGCTTCCGCAGCCTACGTCCAATACTTTAGTATATTTATCTGCTGAAAAAGTAATATTTAATACTTTTATAAATTTTTCAATCAAATCAGAGTGAAGTATAGAAGGTTCTTCTATTTCGGTATCTTCTCCCATTGCTTCAATATACTTTACAAGCTTATTAACCTGATTAAAACTTAGTTTAAAGTTATCTTCCATTATTTTCCCGGATTCAAATAAATTTTAAAATAATATGAACTGCTTAACTTTCATCATAATTTAAGCTTAACGGCGGTGATTTTTCAGTATAAAAACTCACAATATATTTTATTAAAGCCTTAAAAGAAGATGCCATATCTTCTTTGGTTTCACTCTTTAAATCAAAATATAATCTTTCTGCATTAAGCATAAATATTTCAATTTTAGACTGAATTATCGGAGGAAATAAATTTCCGTCTGTTTCAATAGCTAAAAACGGTAACGAATCAATATTATTGTTTATATAATCCATTCTGTTTTCACTTATCAACTTACCTTCATAATTCATTTCCGCATTAAGTATCGATTCTGCAATTCTTGATGGCATGCAACCAAACGGACCTAACGAAATTACTCCGCATGAACGATTTAAAATTTCCTTTAAAGCGCTTCCTACCGTTAATATTGCTTCTCCTTCCAACTCATCCGGTAAAAACGGAGAGGCAGCTTCAATCACTTTTTCAATATCAATTGTCTCGTACTCTACAAAATCCGATTTTGATAATATTGATTTTATCTTTTTTTCAATCCGTTTTTGTTCAAACGATTTTATTTTATCGTATAAAATATCTTTAATATTGGTTTTTTTGTTTTTTATTTTAGCTAAATAATCGGAATAATAAACATACTCGCCTATTGGTGCAATAGTAACAACAAAGTCCTTACTAATTAATGTTTCCAATAAATTCATTCTGCTAAACTCATCATGCCTTACAAATATTTCCCCAATTAAAGATATTTTTTTTGCTTGTTTTATCGAATAACGTCTTTCTATTTTAGAAAAAGTTTCCGTTGTTTTTTCTAACTGTAAATATACATCGCTTAACGTTTTTTTGGATAACACATTTCGTATTTTATCCCATTCGTTATTAAATACTTGTAATGCTGCAGTTTTATTATAAGCTAATACTTTAATTGCGTTTTCAATATTTTTCATCACATCTGCAATTACAAAAGCAACCCAACCTCGTATAAAAAACTCAGTTCCAAATCCCGTATATCCGTCTTCATCACTTAACGTAAACAAGCCCATTTTTTGAATGTTATTTTTAGCAATAACATTTTCTAAAAAAACCGAGTATTGTCCAAATCGGCAGGGACCGTTCCCTTCCGACATAAAATATAATGTTACTTCATTTTCGTTTTTTCTATTTTTAGAATATTCCAACATTGAGCCGGTACACAATTGTAACGGTAAACATTCCTTGCATAGCGTGTTACCCCTTCCTATTTTTAAGGTGTCATTATTATAGGCAGGTAATACTTGGCTGTTAATACCAAAGTATGAAAAATTTGCCTGCATTGCTTGGCTGCTATGTATCCCCATTGAAGGGAGTATAATTTTAACATTATTATCATACAAAGAATAAACTTTGTTATTTACGCTATCAAATATTTTTCCTTTTTCTGCAAGCTTTAACGGCTTGTTGTAAAATGAAATATTTTCCGATAAAAAATTATTAAATAAAGTTTTATATCTAATAAAAATATCTATAGCGGCTTCAATTCTTGTATTTATTCCCGCATCGGCAGTATGACTGTCCAGTTCTAAAGTAAGAGAAGGTTTATTTCCCATTATTTGCCTAAAGTAACCAAGCAAAAACGAATCGGGTCCGCAGCTAAAATTAGTAATATAAACAGAGAATAACTGCGAATTGTTTTTAACAATTTTAGCAGCTTTTGTAATTTGCGAACCCTGCCCCCAATACATATGCTTTATATTTTCCGATTCCTCAAATGGCAAGAAATCATGGGGGATTATGCTTATTCCTCTTGAAGATATTTTTTTAGGAATTCCCATGTTTGCTTCGTCAACATACGAATTATATGCTCTTCCGATTAAAACAATCCCAATCTTAGTTTTATCCTTTTCAATTTCTTGTAAGAATTTTTTGCCGTATTCTTTAAATTCTTCAAATATTTTATTCTGTATTTTTTCGGCATTTTTTAAGGCGTTAACAGACTGTGCTAAATTTTTACCAAGTTGAACGGCAACAGAGAGCATCCCCTTTTCATCATCATATAAATTGTTAAAATTTATTATAGGAGAAAATATTTTTGTTCCTTTTAGTTCTTCTTTAAAAGCGGTTTTTAAATAGTAGTTTTCTGCTTGTAAAATAACACAAGCTTTTTGCTCAACATCATCTTTTGCATGTTGGGTAAATTCTTTTATATGCGGAATAAATATATAATCGGGCTTCTTTTTTAACAAATTTTGTAATAAATTATGCGATATTTCAACCGGGTAACAAAACGATGACATCATTTTTTCAACCCCTTCGTTATCCTGTTCCGTTTCCAAAATTACGTTAAATCCAAGTTGAGTAAAGAAATTATAAAATAACGGATAATAGGTATTTGTCAAAAATGATTTTAATATACCTATTGTTTTTCCCGTATTTCCGGAAGAGGGAATAATATATTTTTTAAATATCAATTCTTCCCTAATTTTAACATAATTAACACCAGATTTATTATTATTGGACAAATTTCCCGTATATAAACTACAAGCACCTCCGAACGGATATTTTTTGCCGTTTATTTCAAATAAAGCAATTTCACATTTTCTATCACATTTTTCGTTGCCTCCGGCACAAATAAAACTTTTGCCGTAATTTATTTTAGTTTCAATTAACTTTTGTAAACTATAATTTTGTTTTGCTATTAAGCCCGCATTAATACGATTATAAACTTCAATAGCTACACCGAATGCACCCATTAAACCCGGCTCGGGGGGTACAATTATCTTTTTTCCGGTTAATGCAGCCATTGCAATAGGAACAGCTTTATTATAACAAACGCCCCCCTGCATAAATATCTTTTTTCCTACCGGTCTATTCCCTTTAACGCGGTTTATATAGTTTTGGCAGATTGAATAAACCAACCCAGCCAATATGTCATTTTGATTTAATCCTTCGTTTAACGCATTTTTGATATCGCTGCTAATAAATGCCGAGCATTGGTCATTAAAGTTAGGAGGGTTATTTGCAGACAATGCCTGTTCTGCAATTTCTGTATATTTAACCTTTAATGTTTCTTCAGCCGCCTCTTCTAAAAAAGAACCCGTTCCTGCGGAACATGCCTCGTTCATGGCATAATCGGATGCAGTTCCTCCCGTAATATGAGTATATTTTGCATCTTGTCCCCCAATTTCAAATATCGTATCAACAGAATTATCAAAATGTGCCGTAGCGGCTGCATGAGCAATAATTTCATTAATAACCGAATTGGTTTGTGCATGAAGAGCTGCTATTTCTCTACCGCTTCCGGTAACACCTAAACCGACTATGTTTATCTTACACTTTAAATTAGCAGCTAATTCTTTATAACAATTTATTGAGGCTTCAACCGGATTACCGTTTGTTCTTAGATATATTTTCCCGATAACGGCTTTATCTAAAGTTCTAATTAATACCGATTTAGTTGTAGTCGAACCGACATCAAGGCCTAAAATACATTCGTCTCCTTCATTTGGTTCTTTAATTGAAATTTCCTTAAAAGTAACAAAATTAGAAAAATCGGCTAACGGTTTATGAAATGTAAAACGAGTTTTTGTATCAAAGTTTAATTCTTGGTAACTAAACCCCTGTATTTCGTTATAAAAAGAATATAAAGCAGCCCCCAAAGCTTCAAAGTAAGTCGATTCATTACAAGTAGACAAATTAGGAAGTTTTTCTTTTAATCGATTTACAAAACCTTTGTTTTGTGAAGTGCCTCCAATTAATAAAACATTTTTACTTTTAGAACCGGAAATAAGATTAATAATTTTATCTGCCATCATCTTATTTAAACCGGCAACAATGTTTTTTTTATCAATCCCTTTATTTAATGCGTGGGTACAATCCGATTTGCAAAATACCGAGCAACGCCCCGAAATATTATAAGGTATGTCGTCATTGTTAAAAGTGCCCGATTCGGCAACTGTTATATTCATTCTTTTTAGCTGCTGAACAAAAAACTCGCCGGTACCCGAGGCGCATTTATTCCCCGTTGTAACTTTGTAAATTTTTCTCTTTTTATTTATAAAGTAAATAATAAAATTTTCAGCCCCTGCGGAAATAACAAGCTGGGGCGTTAAATTTAAATAATTTAATGTATATTCAATACACTGTGCTTCAGTAACCGCATTAACATTCATGCGGTCTTTTATTCCTCTTCCCGTAATTGTAAGCTTTTCCGTTTCTAAAGTTGCCAGAACTTCTTTAACCAAATGCACCGGATTTCCGTTATGCGAAAAAGATTTTGTATAACTAACAATCGGTCTGTTTTTATCATCGGAATTTACGTTAACAACCGAAATAGTTGCCGCACCTATACAAATTCCGACATTGGAAAATTTATTCATTCCTAATAATCTTTCGTAATTTACAAATAGCAAATATACAAATTTTTGGCGTTATGTTAGAAGAGAAATTAAAGAAGGTCGAATTGACGAAGTATTCCGGGCCATTCGCTTTTCAGTTTATCTCTTCCTGCAGAATTAATAACACGCCAATCTACATTTACGTTTTTTTCAAAAAATCGTTCGTAAACCTGTAAATCGTATTTAATAATAAACTTGAACAAAGACCACAAAATACGCATATCAACCGATGAATAATATTGGAATTGTTCTTCAAAACTTGCCCGTTTGGCTTTCCACGTAATATAATTTGCCGGTTTCATATCCGTACTTTCCGATTCGCTTAAGCTATCGGTTGCCAATGACCAAAGTAACACAGTTCCTATTATTAATTCGGGATTTGATTGCTTTCTAATAAAAAATTTACGGTTAAGTAACGAATGAACAAAATAGTAAGCCGAAAACTTGGTTAACTTTTCTCCTTCGCTATTTATTGCATCAAAACTACTTGGTATATCCGTACTTAAACCCGGCACATTTTGTTTTACAAAATGATATACTACTAATCTTTCGTTATGTTTTACTAAAGTTTCGTATCTAACAAACGAATGCATATATTTTTCTCGGTATTTCAGCATTTCATAAACTGTTGCACCAATAAGAATTTGGTTACCGTCAGCCAAACTCATTATTCTTTGACACAAATTAACACCCGCACCGCTAATATTTTTGTTATCGTTTATATCTACAATTAAATTATCAATATTACTGTTAATACCTATCCTTACCTTAAACTGCCTCATCGGGTCAAGATATTTATTATTGTGTTTTTCTATTTTTTCAATAATTTCAACGGCTATTTTTAAATGTATATCATATGGCTGTTCAATATACAATAATGCAATACAAATTCCGTCCCCCGTAGGCAGATAAATTACATTTTCTTTTGGCACTTTATTTTCTTTTATTGTGCTTTTAACAACATCGTTTAACGCTTTTATAATATCGCTTTGGGCTTCAACGCTTCTGTTTTGCGTAAAGTTAACAATATCCAAAAAGATATACTTAACCGGCACGGTAGCAACTTCCGGACTTGCCGGTTGAGTAGTAATTATTGTAAGTTTTTCGTTTTCAGCCATATATTTAGTTTAATTTAACCGACTTTTCTACTTCCGTTAATAATGAATTATCATCAATAATTTTTTTGATTATATATATATCATCGGAAATTACCCTGTCTTGGTTTAGCGGTTCAACAAATTTTCTTATAAAATTATATGCCGATCCCGTCCCTTTACCGCATTTTAGCGGTTTTAGAAACTCAATTCCTTGTGCTGCCGTAAATAATTCAATTGCAAATACGTTTGTTACATTATTTAGAATGTTATAACATTTACGAGCTGCAATTGACCCCATTGAGTTGTGGTCTTCTTGATTTGCACTTGTCGGTATTGAATCCACGCTTGCAGGATGAGCTAAAACTTTATTTTCGGATACCAAACTTGCTGCAGTATATTGGGCAATCATCAATCCGCTGTTCAATCCTCCTTTAGGCGTTAAAAAGCGGGGAAGCATACTTAAAGAACCGTTAACCATTCTTTCAATACGCCTTTCTGCTACGTTTGCAAGTTCGCTTAATGCTATTCCCATAAAATCCATAACTAACGCAATAGGCTGTCCGTGGAAATTTCCCCCTTCTAAATAATCTCCGTCATCAGTAAATATTAAAGGATTATCCGTTACCGAGTTTATTTCCGTTTCAACAACCGAACACACATAATTTATTGTATCGCGCGAAGCACCGTGAATTTGAGGAATGCAGCGTAACGAATACGAATCCTGCACTCTCGTGTCATTTGTTTTATGCGATTCTCTAATTTCACTTTCTTTAATTAAACTTAACATATTTTCGGCGGTTGATATTTGACCTTTATGGGGACGCAATTTATGCAGTCTTAAATCATATGCCCTATCGCTTCCGCGTAAAGCTTCGTGAGTTAACGAAGCGGCTATGTCTGCAATTTTATTTATTTTTTTTGCTTTTACGCATATGTAACTTGCAAAGGCAGTCATCATTTGCGTACCGTTAATTAAAGCAAGCCCTTCTTTTGCAGCAAGTTCAACCGGTTCTAAATTAAATTTAGCTAAAATATCCTTAGATTCCTCAAGTTGCGTAAACTTTGTAGTATGCTCTTCAAGTTCATCAAATACTTGAACTTTTCCGTGTCCAATCATAGCAAGCACCATATGAGCAAGCGGTACTAAATCGCCGCTACTGCCTACCGAACCTTGAGAAGGAACCGCAGGAATGATATTATTATTTATCATATCAATCAACAAATTAATTGTCGATAAACGGATACCGCTATGTCCTAAAGCCAAAGCATTTGCACGCAGGAGCATCATAATTTTTACTATTATAGGAGGGAGTAATTCTCCAACTCCGGCAGCATGGCTAAGTATTAAATTTTTTTGCAATAATTTTAAATCGCCGGAAGAAATTTTTACATTTGCAAATTCGCCAAACCCGGTAGTTACTCCGTACACCGCCCTGTCTTCGCTTATCCAAGTATCAATTAAATTGCAAGCTTTGTTAATTTTTTCAATAGAAAAACCACTTAATTTTACCTTTACCGAACCCTTAATAAATTCATCAATTTGTGCTAAAGTCAGCGATTTACCGTCAATTACTAATTCATTTGTCTTCATATAAAATCTTATTTATTTTATTATTATTTTCAACTGTTGTTTTATAATTAATTAAAGCAAAATTTTCTTCGTATTTAATATCTATAACATCGGCAAGCGAGTAAATTACCGAAATAAATTTAGATTGATATGTGCTTACTTTTATTGTTCTTGAAACAAAATTATTATCGTAAAATTCAATCAGTTTTTTATTTAAATTTTGAATATTAATGCCTCGGGCAGCGGAAATAATAATTGAGTTTGAATATTTTGCTTTTACGTAATCTATTATATGCTTGTCCTTAATTTTATCTGCTTTGTTAAAAATTAGCAATGTCGGCTTAGTTTCGCAGCCTAAGTCTTTTAAAGTATCCTGAACTACTTTTATGTGCTCTTCAAAAAACGGATGTGAAAGATCAATAACATGCAGAATAATATCGGCCTCTCTAACAACATTTAAAGTACTTTTAAAGGATGCAACTAAATGGGCGGGAAGTTTTCTAATAAATCCTACCGTATCGCTTACTATAAGTTTTTTATTTTTTGCTAAATCCAGACTTCTTGTAGTTGAATCTAACGTGGCAAACAGTTTATCTTCTGCCAATACTTCGGCATCCGTAAGAAGATTAATTAATGTTGATTTACCTGCATTTGTATAACCAACTAATGATGCGGAAACCAAATTTTGTCTTTTTAAGCTTTTTGTTGTCTGTTGTTTTTCTATTTTTTCAAGTTTTTCTTTTAGTTTTGCAATTCTTGTACGTATTATACGTCTATCAGTTTCTATCTGTGTTTCACCGGGTCCTTTGGTGCCTATTCCTCCGTATTGCTTGCTTAAGTGAGTCCATGCGCGCGTTAAACGAGGTAATAAATATTCTAACTGAGCAAGTTCAACCTGAGTTTTTGCTTCATTTGTTCGTGCATGTTGCGCAAATATATCTAAAATTAATCCGCTTCTATCCAAAATCTTTTTTTCTATCATTTTTTCAAGATTTCGTACCTGAGTAGGAGTTAAGTCATCATCAAATATTATCAAATCAACATCGTTAAGTTCGGCAAGCTGTTTTATTTCTTCAACTTTGCCTTTTCCCACATAATATGCATTATCAAATCGGCTTTTATCTTGAGTAATTCTCATAACCGTTTCGGCGCCGGCAGTTTTAGCTAACAATTCAAGCTCGTTAAGATATTCTTCAACTACCTCATCCGGTGCTCCAAACCCCTTTAACGCAATTAGTATTGCCTTTTCTATTTTTTTTACTTCTATTTCTTGTAATTCCATATTAACCTATTGTTACTAAATCTTTTTTTGTACTTCGTGCCACAAACATTTCTAAAATTGCGGCTATTAATGCAAGAACTAAAAATAACCGCCATAATTCCGTACCAAAACGTGATTGATAAATTTTTTCGGCAAAATCTTCATCAGGATTAATATTATATTGAGTCCCTTTAAAGTTAATTCTTTTTAAGTAATCCTCAAAATCCGAATTTTTAGAATAATTAAAATTACTTTCAACTGGATTGTTATTTACAGATTTAAAATTTAATAATTTTCCGTTATTAAATATTTTATAAACTCCGCTACAATCGGTATTTTCGTATTTTAGTATTCCGTTGCCACTTAAAGAATCTGCAGAAATTTTTTCCGAATTTCCGTTCCCTTTTTGTAAATCAAAAGTGCCCGAAATGTTATTTCCGATATTAATATACATTTCATTTCCCGTAAAAAACTCTTCGTTATTATCCGTAATTGCGGTTAAATAATACACTCCTCTATTAATTAACGGTGCAAAAATACTTTTTATAACAAAATTGGACCAGTTTAATTTAGGAGCAGTATTATACACTAAAACTTTTGAATTATTTTGACTATATTCAACTAAAAAAGGTGACTTATCGTCCATCTCTATAATGCCCCTACCATATAACCCCATACTAAGTTTATAATAATTATAAATATCGGGTGATTCAATTTTTGGTTTTTCGTTTTTTTCAAACAACTCAAAAAACAACGGATGTTCAAAGTCAATATTTCCGAAGTTATAACCTGTTTTATTACCCAAGCCCCCTTTATTTTCAGATGCCTTTGGCAATTCCAAATTATTTAACAAAACATTAAATTCATTCAAATTTCCGTTTGAAGGCGGGAATATTATAATTCCCCCTTTGTTTAATTTAAAATCGTTTAATGCAGTAAAGTTTTTAATGTTTTTTCCGCCTATAATAATTACCGCATTGTAATCAAAAAAATTTATTGCATCTGCAAGAGTTGTATTTTTTTCTGATAACTTAATATAACTTAAAGAATCACTTTCTTTTAAAGCTGCTTTTATAAAATAACCGTCTTGGGGGTCATCGGTTAATAAAACCAATTTAATTTCTTCCGGAATATTAAGGGTAAAAAATCGCTTGTTATCATAACTAATCTCGTCTTCTTCACATTCTGCAACTACTTCTGTTAGTCCACTTTTCTTTAAAATTGTTTCAAAATACAATCTTTTAGTTTCCGAAGGGGATAAACTTACATTTTGCTGTGCAACTCTTTCACCGTTAATAAATAAAGAAACTACAGAATTGTTAACCGGAAAATTACCGGTATTTACAACATTTACGTTAAACCCAATATTTTTACCTACCGTAAAAATTTGATTAGTTCCTTCCAATAAAGTAAGTGAAAGGTTGGATATGTTTTTTCCGCCGTAAAAAAATGTATAGAGTCTAACCTGTTCATTTAACACTTGTCTAAAATCCGAAAGTGTTTTTTCTTGGTCGTAAATTCTCTTTTGTTGGAAATCACTCAAAATATATACTTCTTTATTAAAGTTATCACTTTTTTCCAATACCTTGGCAGCTTTTATTATTGCATTATGTAAAGGGATACTTACTTCCGAAATTTCAATATTTTCAATATCTTTTTTAGCTTTTTTCAAATCTGTTAAAGGTAAAAAGCTATTATTTAATGTTGAAACAGGAATAATAACCGCTTCGTCCCCTTCTTTTAATTGATTTATTATTTTTTTTGCAGCCGACTTAGCCAAATTAAAATACGAACCTTTATCGGTTACAACGGACATTGAATATGTATTATCAACAATAATTACTGCAGTAGTTTTTGCTGTTGAACCGTTTTCGCCAAACAATGCCGTTTTTAATGAAGGACGTGAAAAAGACAGTACTAAAAAGATAATTAACAATGTACGTAATAATAAAAGAATCCATTGTTTTATCTTAACTTTTTTTATTTTATTTTTTTGTAATTCTTTCAAAAAGTCCAGTGTGCTAAACTCAATTTTCTTTAATTTTTTTAAGTTTAGCAGATGAATTAAAATCGGAATACTTGCAGCAATTAACCCGAATAATACAGAAGGATTAAGAAATACCATTAAATTTAAAATCCCTTTCCGAGTGTTTTATAGTAATCAATCACTTTATCGGTCAAATGTTCTATATCAAAAAAATCAATTACACGTTTACGTGCATTCTCTCCAAATTCTTTTCTTTTTTCAGGATTAATTATCAATTCCTCAATTTTTTGAGAAAAATCGATATAATCCCTATTTTTAAACATTAATCCGGTAAAGTTATCTATACAAATATCTTGCACCCCGTCACTATTACTGCATACGCTCGGCAGCTCCATGCTCATAGCTTCCACCAAAGCAATACCAAAAGCTTCGGCATGCGATGGGAAAGCGAAAATATCCATTGCAGATAATACTTGTTCGGTATCTTTCCTAAAACCGGTAAAAACAACATTATCACTCAAATTTAGGTCTTTTACCATCAGTTTTATTTTCTCGTAAAAATCATCTTCGCCTCTGCTCGGTTCACCGACAAGTAAAAACTTCAAATTTACATGTTTCTTAACTAATAAGTTTGCTGCTTTCAGCAAATCAGGATGTCCCTTACCGCTGCTAAAACGGGCAAGCATCCCTATCACAAGATCATTTTCTTTTAGTCTTAATCTATTTCTTTCTTGTATTCTATCAGTTTTAGCAGGGTCAAAGCGTCGGCTATCAACTCCGTTATGCAGTAAGTATATTTTCTCTTCGTTTAAAGTAGTGGTTTCTATTAAATTGCGCTTAATAACTTCACTAATTGCAAAAGCGGCAGTAACTCTATTATATAAAAACTTGTGAATAAAGTCTTTTTTAATAATAAACGAGCCGAGTTGTTTTGTTAAAAACAAAGGAATTTTACAACCGATATATTTTAATGCCGGCACAAGAATCCATAAATCTTTGGATGCTTGTGTATGAATATGTGTATAACCGTTTTGCTTAATCAGCTTTCCTACTTTTAATATCTCACTAAAATTAAAATAGCCGCTCTGTTTAATACCATAAGTAACTATATTCAACTTTTTTGCTTCTTCTTCAATTTTAGAACCCGGATAACATAAAAGTTCGGTATAAATTCCGCGGTCTAATAATTTGGATACTGCGTGGACGGTAAACATTTCCATACCGCCCCAACTTTTTGATAAACACGAATATAGTATTTTCATTAATATATTTTTTGAATTTCGGAATTTCTAAAATAGTGTAATAAAATCTCATCAAAATGATAGCCAAGTAGATCGGAAGA
>CALGLM010000354.1 GCA_937930275.1 uncultured Ignavibacteria bacterium | reverse complement strand
AGTTTATTTCCTTGCTCCCATGAATAAATTCATGGATTGCGAATTCTTTTTATTTTACACTCAACATTTAACATTCAACATTATTTTAGTGAGTCGCGTGTTTTTTTATTCAACATTTAACACTCAACATTTAACATTATATAGTTATTCTTTTGGGACTGTATCAAAACAATGATTAATGTAAAAACGAACTCATCCCTAACCCCCCCCTTGGACTGAGTGCTGAATAAAAGAGGGGAATAACAAACCTTCTATAGCCGGTTAACTGTATCTAACACAATAGATTATGTAAACATAGACGTCATCCCTCTATTCCCAAAAGAGGGAACGAGGGTGAGTTTAATATACAAATATATCACTACTTGTTCTTTTGATACAGCCCCTAAATAAAAAATACAATGTCGCCACCTCCGGGGCTTTTATTTTGGTATTTATGTGAGTTACAATAATATCGCTCCTATGGAGCTAAAAATTATGCTAAGTGTTAAATAAAAACTTCGCAACCCATGAATAAGTTTATTAGTTACAAACTAAAATTTTTAAGCTGTTGACTTTAATTAAAAATATTTCTAAATTTGTAAGTATAAATGAGTCATTATTCATTAATAAGGAAAACGGAATATGAGAACGAAAGAAGGGAACAAAGAAAAAGACATAATGGAAGCAGCCATAAAGATATTTGCAGAAAGCGGATTTCATTATAGTAAAATTGCTAAAATAGCAGAAGTAGCCGGTGTTGCAACAGGAAGCATATACATGTACTACCAAAGCAAAGAAGATATTTTACACAAAATATTTAACAGTATTTGGGAAAATTTATATAACGAGCTGCTAATAATTGTTAACCAAGCTGATTTAAAAGCACCCGAAAAACTTGATTCAATGATTGATTTAATAATAGACGAATTTACGCAAAACCCCAATTTGGCATTAGTTATTGTAAACGAACAAAATAATTTTCAAAAGAATACTTTTACGGAGTTTACGCCATATTATAACAAATTTTTAGATTTAGCAGTACAAGTAATTAAAGAAGGAATTGACCAAAATTATTTTAGCAAAAATGTGGATTTATTTATTTTTAGATTTTATGTGCTTGGGGCAATACGTAACATATTAAATAACTGGGCGGTAAATCCAAAAGCTTTTCCGCTTAATAAAATTAGACAAGGAATTAAATACTTTACAAAGTACGGATTATTGGAAAATAAACAATTATAATGAATTATGATTCATTATGACGGAGTGTTGAATGAAAAACAGTAAAAAATTATTGTTTATTGTCTTCATGTTAACTGCAAGTTTATCGATTATTGCACAAGAGTTAACAATACGTGAAGCACTAAATATTGCACTAAACAATAACGAAAAAATTAAACAATATAAGGAAAGACTTGAGCAAAAAGAATATGAGGTTTATACTGCTTGGGGTAATTTTTTACCTACTATTAGTTTAGACGGTGCATATACTCACTTAAATGACCAATTGGAAATAGATTTAAGTCCGATTCGCTCGGGTATGATTCAGTTGCAAGCCGGAACTCAAGTTGAATTGGCAAATATTTACAATATATTAAGTACGGGAACGCCGTTAACAAATGTGCAAAAAGGCGGATTATTAAATCAATATTTAAGTGGTTTGGATAACCTTTTACCTGCCTTTAAGCAAACATTAAAAAAGCAAGATTACTATCAAGCTGCATTTGTAGGTATTCAACCATTATTTTTAGGAGGTAAACTTTGGGCAGCAAAAACTTTTTCGGAAGCCGAACGAGATGCGGCAAAAATTGAATTACTAAAAACCGAAAATGAAGTTACAAGCGAAGTTTTTGTTAATTGTTTTAACTATCTTTTGGTAAAGCAAGTTGTTGAAACAAGAAAAAACGTGCTTGAAGGAATGAAAAGGCATGAAAAAGATGCACAAAAGCTTTTTGATGAAGGATTAATTGCAAACTATCATTTATTACGTGCAAAAGTTGCTGTTTCCGAAGCCGAAAGAAATTTGAGTGATGATTTAAATAATCTTGATTTAGCAATGATT
>CALGLM010000353.1 GCA_937930275.1 uncultured Ignavibacteria bacterium | reverse complement strand
GTATTTAATTTTTGCGTATTTGTATAACCAAAGTACGCAATAATTAAAGATAAAAGTAGAATTGCCCCAAAACCATAATACAGCTTACGCCCTATGCTTAAATCATAGAACCAATTCATTGTGAATCCCCTAATTTATTACAGTTCACAATGATTATCGAAAAACATAAATATTAGTTTAGTACTATTTAATATTATTATTAAAACGAACTAAACATAATGCTCCGTTACTATTATTTTCAAAATTATCTTTTATAAATTCGGCTATTTTACCCACTCTAAGGTTTAAATCGTTAGGTTTTAAGTAGTTGTTATCAAAAATATCATTTGAAATTGATTGTTGTGTGGCTAATCTTCTGTGTAACCTAACTATAGCTGTTTCATCATATCCGGTATTATAGAGTAAAGTTGCTGCAATTCTATCCGCTTCTAATTCATAATCAAGAAGTCTTTGATGAACAACATTTTCGTAACTGCTTAATATTACATCTTCTAAATCATCTTCAACTTCTTTTGTCTCTTCGTCTTTTTCACCTAATGCTTCATCCATTTCGGCAAAGGCATCATCCATTTTTATATGACCGCTTCTCTTAGTCATTTCTTGTAAACCATGCTTACGTAAAATATGACCCATTTCGTGTGCAATAACTGCTGCTAATTCCGATTCATCTTTACAATTTTCTACTGCTCCTTTTGTAATAAAAATATACCCTCCGGGTACTGCAAAACCGTCAACGATTTTATTATCCAATACAATTACATTAAACTCCCAATCAAAAAACTTTGTATTGCTTACTAACGTTCTTGCTATCATATTAACATATTTTTGAAGTTTTTTATTATCAGAAACATTATTTTGAATTAAACGAGAAGCAATTCCTAATCCCACTTGTTGTTCTTCATATTCGGGATCGTACTCGGGCATATATTTTGTTAATTTATCTAATAATTTTTTATTCGGCTTATTTTTATTTTCAGACTGAATTCCAGCATAAAAAGTTTTTAATTCAAGATTACTGATCGGAATATTAAGGTATTTAATTAACTGTTCCGGATCTCCTTTTTCTGTTTTTGCCGAAACACCTTTCAAACCTTTTATAGCTCCGGCTAAACCGGATTTTGAAACATTGGATTTTGACCACTTATCTGCAAATTTAGAAGATATTTCTTTTTTGGGCTTTGTGTCACTAACACAATTTTCGGAAATATATCCGATCTTTCCGCTTTCTAATTTTACTTTAAACCACTTATCTTCTTTTTCAATAAGTATTAATTTTTTGCCGGAAGGTACAATATCTACTAAATCAAAATAAGCACCTGCACCCTCTCTAACATAGTTATTTTGGCGAGAGGTATATAATTCGTTCTGCGCAAATGTTGATCCCACACAAATTATGGATATAATAAATAATAACGTTATTCGTTTCATCTTTTGCTCCTCTTTTATTTAATTTTTGCATAAAACACGCCGTCCCAATTTTCTTCCGGCGGATTTAAGATAAATTCTTGACATCTTTGTTTATACAAATCAACTGATAAATCATTTCTATCAACGCTCAATTCTTTAAGTAATTCTAAAGCCTGTTTCCACTCTCTGTTTTTGTATAGCTTAAGCCCTTTTTCAAAATTGTGCGAAAATAACAATTGCCGGTCATCTACATCCCCCCTTTCTCCTACAAGTTCATATATTTTAATCGGAATATTTTTCCCTTTAACCGCTATTAAATCTAATTCTCTTGTTTCAAATTCTTCTTTAACAAGTTCATATGTGGATTCAGAAATTATTAT
>CALGLM010000352.1 GCA_937930275.1 uncultured Ignavibacteria bacterium | reverse complement strand
TAATTTTATATTCCGTAAAAGGGGAAAGTTTAACTATTATTGACACGTTTTATTCAACAGGTAAAGGTCAATTTGAATTAAATCTCAAAAAAGGGACAATGCCGGGGTTATTTAGAGTAATTTTTAATAAAAATAATAGATTCGATTTTCTTTTTGATAATGAAGACATAGAGATAAAAAGTGACTTTAATAACCTTCTTGATAGTGTTGTGGTTGTTAAATCACAGAGTAATATGTTATTCTATGATTTTATTAAACAGAATAAAGAGTATAAGATAAAAAACGAGTTATTGCAATTTATTCTTGATAGATATCCCAAGAATGACGAGTATTATAATGAAACCGTTAAAACACTAACTAAATTGCAAGAGGAATATTTGTATTTCGTAAATATGGCAGCAGTTGAAAACAAAGGCAAATTTATAGCTAAATACATAAAATCATCACAACTTCCTATTTTACCGATTAGCTTAAAACACGAAGATAAAATTAAATATTTACGAAGTAACGCACTTAATAATGTTGATTTTTCGGATGAAGCTTTAATTAATTCGGATGTGTTTACAAACAAATCTATTGAATATTTAACTTATTTTAGCAATCCGCAATTGCAAAAAAAAGAGCTTGAATTGGAATTTATAAAAGCCGTTGATTCAATTTTGCAAAAAGCAAAAATAAATAAAAATGTTTATACTCAAATTGTTGAGTATTATATAAAAGGGTTTAGAGAATTTGGCTTTGATATTATAATTAATTATTTGCTGGATAATTATGTGATAAAAGATGATTTATGTATTGAGGATAAATTAGAAATTGCATTAGAAAGAAGAATAAATCAATCAAAGATATTTAAAGTGGGTAATAAGGTACCAAATATTACAATTACCGATCAAAATAATAAAAATATTAATTTATATGAGATTAATGCTAAAGAAATTTTAATTGTTTTTTATTCCTCAGCTTGTCCGCATTGCATTACTCAACTGCCAAAAATTTACGAATATTATAAAAAGCAAACCGTATCAAAATTTCAGGTTCTGGCAATTTCAATGGATACAAACAAAGAAGAATGGTTAAAATATATTGCAGAAAATAATTTTGATTGGGTAAATGCCAATGACTTAAAAGGTTGGGAAAGTAAAGCAGTTTCAGATTATTCCGTTTATGCCACTCCGACTTTTATTTTAGTAGATAAAGACAAAAGAGTAATTTCAGTGCCAATTGAATTCCCTTAATATTGGGGAGTAGGGTTATTAAAAGCCGGTGAATAATAAAGAATATTTACTCAATTAAACAAAAAGTGATTTTTAAAAAGAACTTTTCAATAAAAAATCTCTTTAATTTCCATGTTTTATATAACTTGCTAAATATTTGTTTTTACCTTTTATGGGTGTTTATAATTAAATGTTGGTGCAACTTAGTAATGTTGTAATTCAATTATTTAGTAATTTTTTATTTTTGGTGGCTATTTTTAATTTACACAAAGTAGGGGAAAGGTTGTTATTTTAATTATAAAGATTACATAAATTAGATTTTATAATACATATTTTTAATTTCTTTGCTTTTAACTTTATTTGTTAATATATGATTTTTTATTAAATGTTTATATAAATTAAGTTAATATTTATTTTTATAATTAAAATCAATATTATTATATTTGTATTAATTATCTAATTTCAAAATATAATTAAAGGGTTATATGAGCAGAATATCAGCGATATTAAAAAAATATAATGATACCATTGATACAAGGAAATTTACTCGACCTGTGGGAGATGTTTACTTGTGTTATTATGAAGTTTTAAAGATCGGAAACAAGTTGAAACCTTATCATTATGCCGTTGTTATTAAAGAGCATAGGAAAAGTTTTGAGATAATTCCTTGTAGTTCAGAAAAGACGACAAAAAAGAAATTTTTTAAAGTGAATTTGTTTAAAATAACTGATCCTAATACAGGAATTGATAAAGTATCATATCTGATTTTATCAAGGCACATACCAGTAGAAAGAACAATCCTTAATGATATAACACAATGCAAATATAAAGCTCAAGTTATTGAAGATGAATTTGAAAAAATTTTGGCTGCATATACTAAATTTATTTCTGACTCGCAAAATAAAGCTAAGGAGAAAAATTGAATACATTAGTTGATGACATAAAATTATTTTTAGCTACAAACGAATTAAAAAGTATTGCTATTTATAACGCTATTGATAAAGTTTGTACTCGATATAGTTCAGAAAAGACGAGTAATATGTTATTGGTTGAACAAGCTGTTGATACATTTTTAACTGATAAATTAATTAGTGACGGTGGTTTTAAAACTATAGCCAATAAATGTTTAAGCGATAACGAAGTTATTAGAACTATGCATTTTTTATTAAATCAGCATTATCAAAATCTTATTCAGGATAAAAATCCGCAAATAAATGGATTAATGCGTGATGTTGATAATATACTTACACAATTGCCAAATGTATTTATTTCCGAAGATTCGGCAAAACATTTTTATAAAAACCGATTTATTAAATCAAACAAGTTAGATATTAAAGACTTTGAACAATACAAGTTTGCCAAATATGATAAAATTAATGAAAGGTTAAAAAAGATTTTTATCGTAGTTTGGGAGCATTTAAATATTAACATTTATACGGATTATTCTGACATAATCCAAAATTTAAAGCATTTATTGGGTATTTCAGAAACTTCAACTTCCGAATTATACGGAGATGAACAGTATTATGAAAATATAGAATTGGAAAACGAAGAAAATGCGGACTCTATTTACAATACAAACGAAGACTATCACTTCGAGGATGAAAATTTTATTCAAATTTCTGAAGATGATAAGCTTTTTTCTATTATTGAAGAATACTTAAAACTTTTAACAGAAAGACAAATACGAATTTTGATAATTTTAATAAAAGAAAAAACAAAAAACAATTCTATAAGCGATTATAAAATATTTCAACTATATAAAAATACATTGCAATTAGGTAAACAAACCTTTTACAACGAACTTGATGTAATAAAAAACAAAAGAAATTTAATCTTTAATAAGTATATGTTGGATGAAACCGAAAGATTAGTATTTTTAAAGCAACTTGTTGGTTTTGTAAATGAAGAGGAGAACTAAAAATGTACGAATACGAAGCAAAAACTTTACCGAATGAACTACTTAGCAGCTATTTTAACAACGAATGCACTAACGAAGACAAATACATTATAAAACAACTTATTAAATATGACCACAATAAAGAAAAATACTTGCATTTTAAAGAAGTATATAAAAATAAGTTTGCCGGAGCAGATTTATTAACCTCTAACATAATGTACTTCCCTTATAGTAAAAAAGAATTTGCAAAAATGCCACAAGCCGGTGAGGTTTGGAGTTTGAAAAGAGTACAACCTATTATTAACTTCAACATTATTGAACCGGTTGCCCAAGAACGTTTTATTTTTATTTTAAGCGAACCTTTACCCCTTGAAAACTCTGAAGGTTTTGTTTCAGAAAATTTAGATTATTATAATTTTTTGGCATTACCAATATCTTTTGAATTAAATTTTGCAACTCATCACGATTTTATACTTCCTTCAAATAATGATGTTTTGGGCATCGGATTTATGATTTCTACAGACTACGCTTTTAATGTTTCAAATAGTCAATTGGATAGATATATAGGTGAAATAAAAAGTGAAGATATAGAAGGAATATTAAACATGCATTTTTACGAATATGGAGCTGGTTATAAAGAACAGTCTTACAAAAGTGCCTCAAAAGGTATTTTTTTTGATGACGACTTTGGACCTAAATACAATTACAGGTTTATTATTGAAGATAACTTTAATGATATTACCGAGTACAATACGACGTTATTTGAAATGTTTGAAACTACCCAAATTAATAAGAATACTTATAATTATATTTCTAACCCTATTAATAGAGTTGCTGCAGATGACGGAACCGGCACTAAATTAAAAGAAGAGAAAATTCATACTGCAATTGATACATGTGGAGCAGTAAAC
>CALGLM010000351.1 GCA_937930275.1 uncultured Ignavibacteria bacterium | reverse complement strand
GAGATTACGTACGGTGACTGGAGTTCAGACGTGTGCTCTTCCGATCTAAAATTATGGAGAATTTTATAAGATTATGAAAATAATACCCGCAATAGACTTATTAGACGGAAAAGTGACTCGTTTAACAAAAGGGGACTTTGAAAAAAAGATAGAATATATAGGTAGCCCCTTAGATTATGCATTAAAATATGAAGATGAGGGATTCTCCTCTCTTCATGTTGTTGATTTAGATGCATCGGTTACTGGCAAAATTACAACATTAAAAATTTTGGAGGATATAAAACTAAAGACAAAATTAGAGCTACAATTCGGCGGAGGAATAAAAAATGCGGAAGCAGCAAAAACTTTAATAAACAGCGGTGTTGATAAATTAATAATCGGTTCAATAGCTGTAAGTAATAAAGAAGAACTTGAAAAAATAATTAGGGAAACAAACGAAATAAATATAATAATTGCGGTTGACGTTAAAAATGAAAAAGTAGCCGTTAACGGGTGGAAAGATTTAAGTGATATAAATATTGAGGAGCACATTGGGTACTGCGTAAATAAAAGATTATTTTCAATACTATGCACGGATATTACAAAAGACGGAACTTTAAAGGGTCCAAATATTGGGTTATATGAAAGAATTATGAGAATGTTTCCAAGTATTAAATTAATTGCTTCAGGGGGGGTATCGTCAATTAATGATTTATTAAAATTAGAGAAAATGGAAATTGATTCAGTAGTTGTAGGTAAAGCAATATATGAAAAAAAAATAACATTACAGGAGTTAAAAAGATTTGCTTAAAAAGAGAATTATTCCGTGTTTGGACGTAAAAGACGGAGAAGTTGTTAAAGGCACAAATTTTATAAATCTACAAAGTGCGGGAAATGCGGTAGAGTTGGCTAAACGATATTATGAAGAGGGAGCAGACGAACTTGTGTTTTTAGATATTACCGCAACCGAAGAAAAACGTAAAACAATTATAAAACTTGCCGAAGAAGTGGGCAAAGTAATACGAATTCCATATACAATAGGAGGCGGTATTAGCTCGTTGCATGACATTGAAGAACTGCTAAAGGCAGGAGCAGATAAAGTATCTATGAATAGTTCTGTTGTCAAAAATCCAAATTTAATAAATATTGCTGCCAAGCAGTTTGGAAGTCAAGCTATTGTTGTAGCTGTTGATGTAAAAAAAGAGGGGAATAAATATATTGTGTACGTAAAAGGCGGGAAAGAAAAGACCGATTTAGAAGCCGTTAATTGGTGCAAAAAAGTTGTTAATTTGGGTGCAGGGGAAATATTATTAACTTCAATGGATAAAGACGGTACGAATGAAGGGTACGATTTGGAAATATTAAATGAAATAACTAACAGTGTTAAAGTTCCGGTAATTGCAAGTGGCGGAGCTGGCAAAAAAGAAGATTTTTATGATGCATTTGTTTTTACAAAAGTAACTGCTTGTTTGGCTGCCGGTTTATTTCATTTTAATAAACTAAAAATTAATGATCTAAAATTATACTTAAAAGATAAAGGAATAAAGGTTAGAATATGAATTCGGAAAATTTGAATTTTGAAAAAATGAACGGGTTAATTCCTGCGGTTATTGTTGATGAAGTAACAAATCAAACTTTGATGCTTGGATTTATGAACGAAGAGGCATATGATAAAACTATTGCAACAGGCAGAGTAACTTTTTACAGTAGAACAAAAAATAGATTATGGACAAAAGGTGAAACATCGGGTGATTATTTAATTGTTAAAAATATAATTGCAGATTGCGATAAAGACACATTGTTGATTTATGCAAACCCTTTGGGCAACACTTGTCATACAGGTAATTATAGTTGTTTTGGAATAGAAAAAAACAGTATTAATTTTTTCAATTTATTGTTTGATTTAATAACAGATAGAAAAGAAAAAATGCCCGAAAACTCATATACTACAAAGCTATTTTTACGCGGTGAAAACCGGATAATCCAAAAAGTAGGAGAAGAAGCAATTGAAACCGTAATAGCAGCAAAAAATAATGATAAAGATGAAATTATAAATGAAGTAAGTGATTTAATTTACCACTTATTTGTAATGCTTGTGCAAAAAGAAATTGGTATTAATGAAATAGCCGGTAAATTAACTGAAAGACATAAAATGTAAATTATTAAATTTAGAATTCTGATAATGATTAAACCGATATTAAATTTAGTGAATAATTTAATTTGCATATTTATTGATGAATAAGTGCTTTAGGGGCGTAAAAATTATACATAAATATTATCGCCTTATTATACCATTTAAAAATATGGGGCACCTAAAAATTTACTGTTCGCTTTTTTTAGATTACTTGACCGGTTCTCTTAAATAATTACCCGCACCCAACTCTTTCAAAGTAAGGTAAACTAATTTTGTAAGTTTATGGTACAGTTCCTTATTTAATGTTTCCGGTTTATCCGTCATATAGTGTAAATGATCGTAACTATTAGTTGTTACAAAATAAAGCGTTGGAATTCCTTTTTGGTGGAACGGTGTGGCATCTGCACCTCCTCCTTCCCAGGTTTGGGCTACTGTATAGTTATCAGTTTGTTTATCGATATTTTTAGCAAGTTCCCATAAAATAGGGCTGCTTTTGCCGTTTCCTAATTGAATGCTATCACCGTACCCTATACAATCCATATTAAGCATAGCCACAGTTTTTTCTAATGGGAATATCGGATTATTTACGTAATACTCGGCACCAAGCAAACCGCTTTCTTCACTGGAAAACAAAATAAAAACTAAAGTCCTTTTTGACTTTAACTCTGCAAGGCTAAAAGCTTTTGCAACTTCCAATAGAGCAGCAGAGCCGCTTGCATTATCATTAGCACCCGGGAAATATAAAGTATCCCCTTGCTTTCCGACATGATCTAAATGTGCGCCTAAAATTACATATTCATCTTTTAATTTATCATCACAACCGGGTATAAAACCTATTATATTTACTGTTTCTTTTTCTTTAGTATATTTTGCGTTTACTATAACATTTGCTTTTTTATTTAAGTTTACAGAGTGAGGTTTTTTTATTGAATCTATTTCGGTTTGCAAACTTTTAAGAGTATATTCCGTGCCATCAAAAAAATCATTAGCAACGGGCAAATCAATGTGAACCTCAGGGAAATTTTCGTTTTGTTCGCCGCTTCCGCTAATAACGCTTCCTATCGGTTTTTGAGGTGTTTTATCGTTGGGGAAAGAAACAAAAAATATAGCTTTTGCTCCGTGCTTAAATGCAATAAAAGCTTTTTCACGAGGGTTTGCGTTAACAAATTTTTCCCCTTCCAAATTCCAACAAGGATGATATTTAAAGACCAACACAATTTTATCTTTTACATCAATACCGCTATAATCATCATAACCTATTTCAGGTTGGCTTATTCCGTAACCGCAAAAAACAACTTCACCTGTAACATTACCACCCCCCGTAAAACCGCGAAAAATAAAATCGCGCCCTAATTTATATTCCTTTGTTTTTTCATTATCAATAAGCTTTAATAAAATCGGTTCTTTTATTTCATTATATTCAACTTTAAACGGTTGATAATATGAATTTTCCTGTATTGGTTTTATTCCATACTTTTTAAACCAATTGGCACTAAATTCTGCGGCTAAAAAATATCCTTTACTTGCAGCAATCCTTCCTTCCAATTCAGGTGATGAAAAATAACTAACGTTATTCATCATTGAATTAATATCAATGTTCTTAAAATAATTGTTATTTTGCGCATTAATGCTCATTATAGAAGAAATTGAAAGTAAAAAAACCGTTAACTGAATTAAATATACTAATTTTTTCATAATAATTCCGAAATAAAATATATTGTAAAAATATAAAAAAAAGCTTAGAAATCGAAATATTTTAATTGTAGAAAATCATTTGTCGGCAAATTACAAGTTCCGTTTTTGCATACATATATATATGCATCTTCTTTGTTCGTATTAAATGATTTAATAAAAGGAGCAATATGTTTATATTGCGTAAAATTTTCTTCAGTTAAATAAATTAATGTATAAGGCAATTTTACATTTGCATGTATATAGTCCAAAAATTGTTGTGCTTTATTCCGGTTATTGTTTTCGGCAATAATTATATCGATAAATCCGTTTTTATATATTAGATAAGATGTAATTAACATGCTTAATGAACGAGTATATTTTACCGTTTCATCATCATAAGCCTTTAGTAAATTTTCGTAATAACTAATATATTTGTTTTCACCGGTCAATGAATACAGTTCAAGTAAATTAGTTCCTGCAATTGAATTTGCCGAAGGTATTGCATTATCAAAATATTGTTTACTTCGAGTTAAAAGTTTTTTCCCTGATTTTGGAGAAAAATAGAATCCGTAATTTTCTTCATCCCAAAATTCATCAATAAACGTGTCATTTAGGTTTATTGCAAATAGTAGATATTCAATTTTATTTGCAGCTTTGTGTAACGTTAATAACCCTTTTATTAAAAAGGCATAATCATCTGCTGTTGCCTCTAATCCTTTTTCGCCGTCAATAAATCTGTGTAACAGCTTATTGTTTTCATCAATTAGATTAAACTTTATAAAGTTAAGACAATTTTCTGCGATGTTAATAAGACTATTATCCTTAAAAATTACTCCTGACTCGGCTAATGCCCAAATAATTAAACCATTCCAATCAGTTAAGATTTTTGTATCAGTTATCGGGTGAACTCTGCTCGATCGTTTGTAATACAAGTCTTGTAATATATGTTCAAAATTTTTAGAAATCGCTTCATCATATTCGGTTATGTGTAGGATATTTTTACCGATTTTTTTTCGAGTTCGTTCGTCTTCAAAGTTACCTTCTTCCGTAATATTAAAGTAGTTAAAAAAAGTATTCTGTAAATTATTGGGTAAAAATTCTTTTAATTCGTCAAAACTCCATGTATAAAATTTACCTTCTTCACCGTCACTATCGGCATCAATTGCGGAATAAAAAGCTCCTTCCGGCGAAAGTAATTCAGTTTTTAAGAATTTAATTATTTGGTATGTAACGTCTCTATAAAAATTATTGCCGGTCAATTTATAAGTTTGGGTATAAGCAAGTATAAGCATTGCCTGATCGTATAACATCTTCTCGAAATGAGGAAGTAACCATTTTTTATCTGTAGAGTAGCGATGAAATCCAGATCCAATTTGATCAAAAATTCCGCCGTTTCGCATTTTTTTTAGTGTGTTTTCGACAATTTCAATTGCCACGTTATTGTTTTTTACAATTGAATATGATAATAAAAACAAAAAATTTTGAGGAGAGGGGAATTTAGGTGCTGTTCCAAATCCTCCGTTAACTTTGTCGAAACTATTAAAAAGTGCTTCAAATAAATTATCAATTATTGCATTATTAAAGGGAATAACCGGATTTTTATAAAAAGTAAATTGTGCGGAATCAGATAATGCATTAATACTTGCAGCAATTTTCTCGGGTTCATTTATCCAAAAATCATTAATTCTTTTTAATAATGTTAAAAATCCAATTCTTCCGTGCCTATCATCAGGAGGGAAATAAGTGTTTACAAAAAATGGTTTTTGATTAAAATCCATAAAAACAGAAAGGGGCCAACCTCCGTTTCCGTTTACCATTTGACAAATATGCATGTAAATATTATCAATTTCTGGGTGTTCTTCTCTATCTAATTTTATTGAAACAAAATTTTGATTTAAGTAATCGGCAATAATTTTGTTTTCAAACGATTCATGAGCCATTACATGACACCAATGGCAAGTTGAATAACCAATTGATAAAAATATTGGTTTGTTTAATTCTTTTGCTAAATTGAAGGCTTCATCGCTCCAAGTAAACCAGTTTACGGGATTATAAGCATGTTGTAATAAGTATGGGCTTTTTTCATTAATTAATTTATTTGGTGATGTATTCATACGTTTCTCTGTTTTATTTTTTAACTTAAAAAAAATAAATTTTGTTCATAAACAAAGGTCAATAAAAATTACCCTAAGTTTAAATATTACAAAAATTTATGGAAAATTAAAAAATATTAAAAAAAATGGGCACAAAATTAAAATGATGATGTTAAAGTTGGTAACCTCAAAATTTGATTAATTTGGTATAAAATTTGTCAAATCTTGACATTTTGCACTGTAACCTTTATTTTGTAAAGTTAATTTTAAATTTTAAGAGAAAAGATTGAATAAGTATTTAACCGAAGAAGTAATTAAAGAAATTGAAAAGGTTAAAGTATTAGGAAACGTGCCTAACCATATTGCCATAATTATGGACGGAAACGGAAGATGGGCTAAACAAAGAGGATTACCACGCGTTGCCGGGCATAAAAAAGGTGTAGAGGTAGTTAGAGAGATGGTAGAAATTTGCACTCAGCTTGGTGTTAAATACTTAACATTATACACTTTTTCTACAGAAAATTGGAAAAGACCCCAAGAAGAAGTGACTACACTAATGCGTCTTATTGTAAAAAGTCTGCATAACGAAACAAATTCGTTGCATGAAAATAACATAAGACTAACAACTATTGGGGAGATAAGTTTGCTGCCGAATATAGTGCAAAAAGAATTAAACGACAGCATGAAAAAAACTTCCGGAAATACAAGAATGACACTTAATTTGGCATTAAGTTACAGCGGAAGAACAGAATTAAAACAAGCAATAATTGATATAGCAAAAAAAGTTGAAAAAGGTGAATTTAGTAGTGATGAAATTGATGAAGACTTAATATCAAATCATTTATACACAAAAGATATACCTGACCCTGATTTAATGATACGCAGCGGGGGCGAAATGCGAGTAAGTAATTTTCTGTTATGGCAAATAGCATATTCGGAAATTTACGTAACCAAAACATTGTGGCCCGATTTTAATTTTGCTTGTTTGCTTGAGGCTATTAAAGATTATCAAAAAAGAGAGCGAAGATTTGGACTTGTTAGTGAACAGATTTCAAAAAATTCAAAGAATAAGAATGCAAAAACCAATTTCCTGCAAACTACTGAAGTATAGTTTATTTCTATTTTTCCTATTTTCCGCCGTTATATTTTCTCAAACAAGAGAGCATTTTCAAATTTTAGGTATTTCCGTTGAAGGGAATAAAACTACAGATGCTACAATTGTTATTGCTAATAGCGGTTTAAAAGTTAACGATGAAATTGACGTACCCGGAGATGAAACAATAAACGCCATAAAAAGACTATGGAACTTGAACATTTTTTCGGATGTGGCTATTGAAGTAGCAAAACAAATTGATAACGGTGTTTTTTTGGTTATAAAAGTTAAAGAATTTCCCCGATTGGCAGATAAAGTTTACTTAAAGGGGAATGACGAAATTGATGAAGACGATATTAATGCAAAGATTAATTTTGTTAAGGGTCAAACACTTAAAAACCAAGATGTTTTTAGAGTAAAAGAAAAGATAAAAAAATTATATATTGATGAAGGATTTTTAAATTCCGTTATTACTCCTATTCAATATAGTTTTCTTAAAGCAGATACTTCTAAAAAATATATTACTGTTACTTGGGTAGATAATAATAACCCTAAAAATACATTTGAAACGGAATATGAATACGATTCCGATAGTAAAACGGATGTATTGGGTAAAATGAGAGAACGAGTTTTGCTTGTTTATGATATTGAAGAAGGAGAAGTTGTAAAAGTAAACGAAATAAAATTTGAAGGAAATAATTCTTTTACTGCCGGTGAATTAAAAAGCGAATTTGACGAAACAAGTGAAGCTGTTTGGTGGAAATTTTGGGTTTCGGGAAAACTAAAAAAAGAAGACTATAAAAAAGATAAAGAACTATTGGATAAATTTTACAAGAAAAACGGATATCGCGATTTTGAAATTTTAAGCGATACGTTAATCTACAACGAAAATAAAAAACGCGTTGATATTGTAATAAAAGTAAATGAAGGTCCTCAGTATAAAATTAAAGATATTATTTGGGAAGGAAACACAGTTTATTCCGATGATGCTTTAACCGAACGGCTTGATGTTTACAAAGGGGAAGTTTATGACTTTGATAAATTTCAAAAAAATCTTTATTTTAATGAAAAACAAACAGATGTTTCTTCATTATATCAAGATAACGGTTATTTGGGATTTAACTTGGATTTAAAAGAAGAAAAAGTTGCTAACGACTCCCTAAGTATTATCATTAAAGTTAATGAAAATAATAGATTTAAGATTAACAAAGTTGAAATAACCGGTAACTCAAAAACAAAGGATAAAGTAATTAGAAGAGAACTTTACGTAATACCGGGAGATTATTTTAGCAGAAATAATATATTTAGAAGTATTCAACAATTGGCTAATCTTCAATATTTTAACGTTGAAAAATTGTATCAAGAAGGAATTGATTACAGACCGACTTCAGATAGTACGGTAAATTTAATATTAAAAGTTGAAGAAAAATCGAGTGATTATTTAAATGCATCTATAGGCTATAGCGGAAGTTATGGGTTTAGCGGTGCTTTAGGTGTTACATTAACAAATTTTTCAGCTGCTGAACCGTTCCAAATGGGCGCCGGACAGATACTAAATTTTAATTGGCAGTTTGGAGTAGGAAACTATTTTAGAACTTTTACATTAGGATTTACCGAACCATGGTTTATGGATACTCCGACTTTAGTAGGATTTGAAGTATTTGATACTCGTCAAAAATATATTTACGATTTAAGACAATCGGGCGGATCTGTAAAGGTAGGTCGCCGTTTAACTTGGCCAGATAACTACTTTTATGTACAAGGTTCATTTAAGTTTCAATATAACGATGTTATTGACGGTAGAGGATATTATAATGAAGGCTTAACTCGCCAATATACCTTAGGGGTAGGAATATCGAGAAATGATATTGATAATCCGATATTCCCGTCACGCGGTTCAAAAGTTTCGTTAAATGCCGAAGTATCCGGCGGTTTAATTTTGCCCGGAGACGTAGATTATTACAAAGTTGAATTTACTACAGATTGGTACAGAAGATTATTCAATTCCAGTCGTATAACGCTTTATACAGGAATTGATGTAGGTTATTTGGACGAAATTGTCCCCGGTACATCTATTCAGCCATTCGAATTTTTCTTTATGGGCGGTAACGGTTTAATTATAGCTACAACACCTTTACGCGGTTATGAAGATAGAACAGTTGGTCCTATTAATAGTGACGGGAATATAATTGGTGGTAGAGTAAAAGCAAAATATACTGCGGAATTGAGAGGGGCTTTAGCGCTTGAACCTATTCCGATTTATTTGTTGTTGTTTGCCGAAGCGGGAAATACTTTTAAAAATGCATCTGATTTCGATTTCTTTGATTTGAAAAGATCGGTTGGTATAGGTGCAAGATTATTAATTAATCCTATCGGTTTAATAGGATTTGATTTTGGATATGGTTTTGATAGAAAGTCGGTTGACGGAAAAGATCCCGAATGGTTGTTCCACTTCCAATTTGGAAAAGGTTTTTAATAAATTAATGAATTAAATATAAGAGAGGTAAATGTGAAAAAACTATTAGTTGTTCTATTTTTAATATTGCCGATTTTAGCGGCATCAGCTCAAACAAATGAAGTTACTACTACTGCTAAAGTTCAAAAAACCGGATATGTTGATACAGATGCAATATTAGCTCAGTATTCTTTAGCAATTAAAGCAAAAAGCGATTTAGAAGCATTAGCAGTTAACTGGAGAAAAGCTATTGATAGCATGTACACATCTTTACAGAATGATTATGCGGATATTCAAAAAAAGCTAAATACTATGAAAGATGCACAAAAACAAGAGGCACAACAAAGATTAGTTCAAAAAGAACAAGAAATGCGTAATTTTCAAGAAGCAAAATTTGGAACAAACGGTGAACTAAATAAAAAACAAGAAGAATTATTTGCACCTATTAACCAAAAAATTCGCTCGGCTATTGAAAAAGTAGCTCAAGAATTAGGTTATACTTTTGTATTTAATAAAGCCGGTGAAGTTATTTTATTATATGGTGAACCGGAATACGATATTACATTTAAAGTACTTGACGTATTAAAAACAATGAAATAATAGGTAAAATATGAAAATTAAAATCATATTCCTTTTTATCTTTTTATTTGTGGCCGGACTTTCTTTTGGTCAGTTAAAAATAGGTTACGTTGATTCTGATACTATACTAAAAAAGATGCCGGATGCAATTGACGCTAAAACAAAAATTGATGCTTCAATAGCTGAATGGAATGAAGAGCTTAGGAAAATAGAGCAACAATTAAAAGATAAAAAAGATGACTTTGAAAAAAGAAAGCTGATAATGAGCGAACAAACACGAACAGACCTTGAAAAAGAGATTTTTGCGCTTGATAAACAAATTGTTGAGTATAAGCAAAAAAAGTTTGGTGTTAACGGTGAGTTATTCAAGAAGCAAGAAGAGTTAATGAAACCGGTTCAGAACCGAGTGTTTAATGCTATTCAAGAAGTTGCTAAAGAAAAAGAGCTTGATTATATTTTTGATAGAAGCGGGGATATAATTTTTCTTTTTGCAAAGCCGGAGTATGATTATACAAATATTGTTTTAGAAAAATTAAAATAATAGTATATGGAAATTAAAATTAAAGACGCCGCCTCACTAACGGGCGGCATTTTATTTGGTAACGGTGAAGAATGTTTTTCTAATATAGGAAAATTAGAAGAAGCTACAGAAAATGATATATCATTCTTATATCTTCCTCAATACGAAAAATATGTTGAGACAACAAAAGCAAAAGTCGTTTTAGTAAAACCTGATTTTGAAAGAAAACGTAACGACTTAATTTATATAGTTGTGCCAAATCCTAATTTAGCCTTAAACTTAATAGTTAACACTTACTTTAAGCCGGAGTTTAACTTAGAAGGGATAGACAAAACAGCCTCATATGAAAGCTCAGTTTTTTTAGGCAAAAATGTAGCTTTGGGTAAAAACGTTGTGATTGGTAAAGGGTGTAAAATTGGCGATAATACAAAAGTTTATCATAATACGGTAATTATGGAAAATGTTACGATTGGGGATAATTGTTTAATATTTCCAAATGTTACGATAAGAGAAAACTGTGTTTTGGGAAACAGGGTAATATTGCACAGCGGAACAGTTATTGGTTCCGATGGTTTTGGGTATTCCCCGGATAAGGATGGTGTATATCACAAAATACCGCAGATAGGTAACGTGGTAATTGAAGATGATGTTGAATTAGGAAGCAATGTTTCGGTTGATAGAGCAGCTTTTGGTTCAACACGAATTAAAAAAGGGTGTAAAATTGATAATTTGGTTCAAATAGCTCATAACGTTGTGGTGGGGGAAAATACTGTTATGTCTTCTCAAACAGGAATTGCGGGCAGTACTAAGATCGGAAAAAACTGTGTTTTTGCCGGACAAGTCGGAATTGTTGGGCATAGCGAGATTACAGATAACGTAATTATAGGTGCACAAAGCGGTGTATCAAAGTCGTTAACTAAACCGGGTACATATTTTGGTTCGCCTGCTAAGGAAATAAGAACAACTTTAAAGTTAGAATCACACATTCGCAACTTGCCCGCATATGCCGATAGAATTAAAAACTTAGAAAATAAACTTATAGAGTTAGAAAAATTGTTAGGGGAATGTAATAAAAATATGGAGAAAAAATAGATGTTAGAAATGCAGCGTACTATTGAAAAAGAAGTTACCCTTTCCGGTTACGGATTACATACAGGTACTGCAAGTACGATGAAATTTAAACCTGCTCCTATAAATTACGGTGTTAGGTTTGTAAGAGTAGATTTAGGCGGGAACGTTGAAATACCTGCAAACGCAGATTATGTTGTGGATATTTCAAGAGGTACAACTTTAGGAATCGGCGATATAAAAGTACATACCGTTGAACATGTTTTAGCAGCCGTTTACGGATTACAAATAGATAATTTAATAATAGAAATGGACGGAATAGAACCACCTATAGGTGACGGAAGTGCTTTACCGTTTGTTCAAAAATTGCAAGAAGCCGGATTTGTTATACAGGATGCACCAAAAGATTATTTAATTATTGATGATACTGTTACATATCATGATGAAGAAAACCACGTAGATATTGTTGCTTTACCTTTAGACGGATACAGATTGACGGTAATGGTCGATTACCAAAATCCTGCATTGGGTAGCCAACACTCCGGGTTATTTAGCCTTGATGAATTTGTTGACGAATTTGCACCTGCAAGAACTTTTTGCTTTTTAAGCGAAGTTGAAAAATTAGCCGATGCCGGTTTAATTAAAGGGGGTAACTTAGATAACGCAGTTGTAATTGTTGACCATGATATTGATGAAATTCAATTAGAAGAATTAAGATTAAAGTTGGGATTAAAAGGAGAAATGTCGGTTGGTCCCAGCGGTTATTTAAATGATAAATCAATTAGATTTAAGAATGAACCGGTTAGACATAAACTACTTGACTTAATGGGAGACTTAGCACTTATAGGTGTGCCAATTAAAGCTCAAATATTAGCTGCTCGTCCGGGGCATAAATCAAATGTTGAATTTGCAAAAAAAATTAGGAAATTATTCCAGCAAAAGAAATTAGAGAAAAAATTTCAACATGTTAAAAAAGAAGGTGTAGTTTTTGATACTGTGGCAATTCAAAAAATATTACCGCATAGATATCCGTTCTTGTTAGTAGATAAAATTATTCATCTTGAACTGGATAAAAGAATTGTCGGCGTAAAATCTGTTACAATGAATGAATTGTTTTTCCAAGGACATTTTCCGGGGCGTCCGATAATGCCGGGAGTATTAATTGTAGAGGCATTAGCTCAAACAGGCGGTATTTTATTATTAAATGCTATTCCTGATCCGGAAAAGAAGTTAGTTTTATTTATGAAAATTTCGGAAGTTAAATTTAGAAGACAAGTAGTACCCGGAGATCAATTGATATTGGAAGCCGAATTGTTAGCACAAAGAAGGAATACGGTAACAATTAAGGCTAAAGCTTATGTAGAAAACAATGTAGTTACCGAAGCAGAATTAATGGCTGCTATAGTAGATAGAGAAGAACCCGCAAAATAGGTGATATATGACAAAAATTCATCCGACCGCAATTGTTAACCCAAATGCCAAATTGGGAGAAAATGTTGAAATCGGTCCATATGTAATAATTGAAGGTGATGTCGAAATAGGAGACGGTTCGGTTATTATGAACCATGCATGCCTATATAACGGCGCCAGAATCGGAAAAAATGTAAAAATATTTCAAGCCTCTTCTATTGCAAATGCTCCTCAAGATTTAAAATATGCAAATGAAAAAACTTATTTTTATGTTGGTGATAATACAGTAATTCATGAATATGTTACTTTGCACAGAGGAACTGCAGAAACCGGATTTTCAAGAATAGGAAGTGATTGTTTACTAATGGCGTATAGTCATGTTGCCCATGATACGGTAGTGGGTGATCATTGTATTTTGGCTAACGCCGTACAACTTGCCGGACATGTTACCATTGAAGATTGGGTAATTATAGGAGGTATTACGCCTGTTCATCAGTTCTGTAAAGTCGGAAAACACTCAATGGTTGGCGGTGGTTATAGAGTAAACGTTGATGTTCCCCCTTTTGTTATGGCTGCAGGTGAACCAATAAAATATAGCGGACTTAATAGTATTGGACTAAGAAGACGTGGTTTTACCGCTGAACAAATTCAAGATATTAAAAATGTATATTTTATTTTGTATCTATCTAAATTGAATTTTGCTGAAGCTAAAACAAAAGTAAAAGAAGAATTAGGCGATAATTGGGCTGCTAAAGAAATTTTGACATTTTTTGAAAGCAGTAACAGAGTAGGATTTAAAGCATGAATTGGAAATTTATAAATACCGGTGAAAACACCGGTGTTTATAATATGAATTATGATATTAATTTGGTCGAAAACTGTAAATTTGACGAAGCTTATTTTAGAATTTATAGGTGGAGACCTTATTGTATATCATTAGGATTCACTCAAAATATTGAAGAAGTAAACGAAACTAAAGCTTTGTCTGATAATATTGAAGTAGTAAGGCGTCCTACAGGGGGACGAGCTATATTACATGCCGAAGAAATTACTTACAGTGTTGTAATTCCTTTAACGGAAGGATATACGGCACGGTCGGTTTATACTAAAATTTCCGAAGCATTAATTAGAGGTTTAACTAAGTACGATAAAATTTTAGGTGAAGCAGAACTTGAGACGGTGCAACCTGATTTTGCAAAACTGCATCAACAACCTGACGGAATGGTTTGTTTTGCAAGCACTGCAAAAAGCGAAGTAAAATTTAAAGGTAAAAAATTGATTGGAAGCGCACAAAGAAAAATGGGAAAGTATTTATTACAACACGGTTCAATTTTGTGCGGTACATATCATCGTAATCTGATTGATTATTTAAATAATCTTACAGATTATCATTATAAATTAATTAAAAACGAGTTTTTTGCAAAAACAACTGAAATTGAAACAATTACCGGAGAATCGGTAGATTATAAAAGATTAATACATGGTTTAGTAAACGGGTTTAAGGAAGAATGGGGTATTGAGTTTACTAATATATAAATTAGATCGGTTGTGTAATGAGAGTTTTTTATTTTTTGTTCATTTTTATTTTTTTGTTAAATAATGTTTTTGCTCAATTGCCTATTGATGTAAAAAAATATCTTAACGGTGCCGTAGTAAATTCAATTGCAAAAAATAAATCAGATATTTGGTTTTCAACCGAAGGGAGCGGACTTTATAAATATTCAATAGTTAATGACGAATGGGACCATTATTCCACTTCAGAAGGTAATTTAGCATACGATTTTTTCTTTTGTATTGAAGCGACAGATGATTTTGTGTTTGCCGGTTCTTCTGACGGGTTATTTATTTATGATATAAAAAGAGACCAGTGGACTCGAAGAAAATTTGGTTTAGGAGGGCAATTAAGCAATTGGATTAGAGATATTACTTACGATAGATTTAATGAAGTTGTTTGGGTTGGCAGATTTATGTATTTAACCAAGTATGAAATTAATACCAGGCGATTTACGGATTATGATTTAACAATTGATAATGTTGCAAAAACTAATTCTATTAAAGCAATAAGCGTAGAAGATAGAAATACGGTGTGGTTTGGTACAGAAGCCGGATTACATAAATACAATAAAAACATGAATTTGACCGAAGACGGTGCATTGCAATTTTTTGATAATAGACTAAATTATTTTAACGGTAGAGGCGAAGAAGTATCTGTATCAAAAATTTTAAATGATAGAAATTATGTTTGGATTGGATTGGATGAATTTATTACTCCTGATAGACCTAATTTTAATCTGGGCGGGTTATTTAGGTATGACCAAAGAAATCAATGGTTACGTTTTGATACCGAAAACGGGTTAAGAGCAAACGGTATTGCAGCCTTAAGTAGAACAGGCAACTATATTTGGATTGCTTTATATCAATTTGGACAGGAGACTAAAGAGCAGTTTGGAAGAGGAGTTTCTTTAATTAATAGACTAAATAATAAAATAGTAACAATACCTGAAGAATATTTACCGGCAAATGTTACAAGCTTTTGCTTTGACGGTAATTTTATGTGGGTTGGTGCAAAAGACGGTATTTATAGAGTGAAAATTTCAAATGAATTAGCAGATTGGAGGATGAAAAAATAATGCATAAGTTTACAATTGAACGATTAGACGATCTTAAAAATAAATTTAAAGGTAAAAAGATTGCCATAATAGGCGATTTAATGTTAGATTGTTACTTTTGGGGAGACGTAAAACGTATTTCTCCCGAAGCTCCGGTTCCCGTATTGGAATTAGATAATGAATTTTATAGGTTTGGCGGTGCGGCAAACGTTGCATTAAACATTATTAAATTGGGGGCAACTCCCGTTCCTATCGGAATTGTAGGAGATGATGCAAACGCTCAAATTTTTAAAAATCTGATGACAGATTCAGGTATTACTAACGAAGGTATTATTGTCGATAATTCTCGTCCGACAACAATTAAAACAAGAGTTATTGCCGGCACTCAGCATATTGTAAGAATTGATAGAGAAAGCAAAAAATATATAAGCAAAGAAATTGAAACAAAAATAATTAGTTACTTTAGCAGTAAAATAGCTGAATTTGACGGAGTTATTCTTCAAGATTACAATAAAGGTGTGTTGACTAATTCTTTAATTAAAAAGGTAATAGAAATTGCCAACAACCATAAAAAAATAATTACGGTTGACCCAAAATTTAATAACTTTTTTGAATATGCAGATACTACCGTATTTAAGCCCAACAGAAAAGAAGCAATTGATGCAACAGGATTGCCTATAACAAATAAGGATGAATTAAAAAAAGTAGGTGAATTTTTACTTGAAAAGTTGAATGCTAAGTATATTTTAATTACATTAGGTGAAGGCGGAAGCGTACTTTTTGAAAAAGGAAAAGAAGCAAAACAAACTCCTACAAAAGCACGTAAGGTTAGAGACGTTTCGGGTGCTGGCGATACGGTTATATCAACATTAACTGTTGCGTTAGTTGCCGGTGCCGAAATATATGAAGCAGCATATTTGGCAAATTATGCGGGTGGATTGGTTTGTGAGGAAGTAGGAATTATTCCTATTGAAGCCGAAAAATTGATTGAAACTGTAAAAGCGGATATTTTATGAGTGACAATATTTTAACTAAAGAACAAATGCTTGTAATTAGAAAGCAACTTAAAACTGAAGGTAAAAAGGTTGTATTTACAAACGGTTGCTTCGATATCTTACATGCGGGTCACGTAGATTATTTGAACAAAGCAAAAGAAGCAGGCGATATTTTAGTTATAGGGCTAAATTCGGATTCTTCTATTAGGAGAATTAAAGGAGATCTAAGACCTGTTGTACCACAACAGGAAAGGGCTTACATATTAAGTAATCTTAAAGCAGTAGATTATGTGGTCTTTTTTGATGAAGATACTCCAAAAGAAATTATTGATTACCTTATTCCGGATATTTTAATTAAAGGTGCAGACTGGGCAATTGATAAAATTGTCGGAAGAGATACAGTTGAAAAAAACGGCGGAGAAGTTAAAACAATCAGTTTTGTAACAAATCAATCAACTACAAATATTATTCAAACAATATTAAACAGATTTAAGAGTTGAGTAAAATAAAAGCAAGTACCGATCGCTCTATCTTTAGAAAGATAATGAATTTCTTTATCCTTTTTTTTATAGGGCTTTTTATTCTTTTGCTTTTAATATTCGGATTTACTCAAACAAAAACTTTTAGAAGTTTACTTAAAGAACAAGTTACTTTAGCCGTAAATGA